>JASHTO010000107.1 GCA_030040515.1 Terriglobia bacterium | reverse complement strand
GCTGGGGCAACATGCTGGCCGGCTTGCAGAAATTGTACGTGCTGGAATCCTATTGGTGGATGTTCGCGGCGGGATTAGTGCTCGTGCCGGTGTTCTTGTTGTATCACCTGCTGGCCGATGCACTGCAGCAAAGTTCGTAGCGCGGGCAGCCGATTTTGCAGTCCGCGGGTTTGCCGAAACTTATGGTTGCGATGGGGTTTTAACACTACAAGGCCTGCCTACGAAGCCGGAACGTAGTGGCGGTACTGCTTTTCGGTCTTGTCCCACCGATGATACTTAAGCGCCACGGCACCTGCCGCCTTGACCTGTTTTAGGATAGTTTTAACTTCGCTCTTGTTGTTTAGCGGGATTCTTGGTAGATGGTAATAGAATACGATCCAAGATACCAATGCGCCTTCAAAAGTGGGTTCATCCTCCGCGGTCGTGAATAAGTATGCTGGCGGCTGAAAATTCGGGTCACGTCTAGCTGCCTGGCGTAAATGGGAGGTAAGCTTCTGCTGTGGTGCTCCACAGGCAGACACAACCACCACTACGTTTCCGTTGTACTGTGGCATTCCGCATAACGGTTTGAGGAAATCTACCATAGCGTCCCAGCTGACCATGTCCGGTCCAAACCCCAGTCCATCTTCGTTGCCGTGGGCAGCCATATGGATGCACAGGGGGACTTGCACCCTGCCATACTTATCCTGATCGGAGTCGATAGTTGATAAGAACCTGCAGATAGTAGCCAGCTCAGCCTTAGACTTTGCAACGAACGAGCTAACTTCATGTCCAATCAAAGAACAGGCATGCTCCAAGGCCGGGGCTTCGGCTCGACCCTGGAGCAAGTCCATGGGGCTTGGCGCTTCTATAATAAAGAGACGAAAATTCATACGCATGGATAAAGTCTGCCCATTCCTGACCACGACGGGTCGGTTCAGTGGTTTAAGTTGGAGCGTTCGAAAGACCGTCACACGAACAGCCTCTTCTGTTGACCAACGCGTAGATTGGTATCGATGCTCTTTAATTCCGTCTCGACCGGAATTTGCCCGAGTTCTTTAGGTTCGACTTTGTGCAGCCCGCCGCCGTAGACGCGCCCTTCCGATATCACCTGACTAGGCTTAATCCGTTTCAGTGCTTCAAACACTTGCGATTGAAAGTCGGGTTGACCATTCAGGGCGTCGCGCAGGCGGCCTTGGGGATAGAGCATCAGGTAGACATTGTGGGTGGTTGCCTTGGAGCGATTCCAGAGAAAGCGGATGGGGTGCTTGCCGTTGTTGGCGCGGCCCATGTAGGTGCATAGGAATGGGGCTGGGGGGCGCCGCTCCTGCGAGTACCATGGTGTGCGGCGGCTGGCAAGGTATGTCGTGTGGATTTTTTGCTCGCGCCCTTGCTGGAGATATTCGTAGAGCCGAGGCCATGCCGTGCGGATGCGTTCTTCCGGCTCGCTGCAATCGAGCAGATAGAGGCGTGGGGAAACGTCCGGCGCGCCGCCGGGGAGGGCTTCGATAATGTCTCCGGTCAGGTGGCGCGGACCGGGCAGTATTGGTTTCAGGAATTGTGGTGGCAAATCGAGTTCGCGAGTACGCTCCTCAGAGAGCATAAAAAAGCTGTTGGCTCCGGTGGCGAGTCCGCGCTTGATTGCAAAAAGATCACCTAGGGTCAACTCGCCGTGTTCATTTTTCTTGCTGCCACCGGGAAACTGCGTCCATTTGTTTGAGGCGCGCAGGGTTCCGATCGATAGCATGGCTTCCTTCTCAGGCAGTTCAATGGAACCGCCGAAGGAGAATCGCGCGGCGTGACTTGGCGGAGGCGGCTGCTTGCAAAAGACCACCACGGCAGAGGAAACCAACGCGTCGGTGAATTGCACATCGGTCGGGCAGAAGCGGTGAATGTGCAGCAGCGTTACGCGCTCCGTCAGGTAGCGGTGCAAGGTCTTGCCGTAATTCACGTCCATGAATTCGGAAGGGATCAGCCAAATGGCCAGCCCTCCATCCTCCATCCAGTCATGGCAAAGAAGCAGGAAATAGCAATAAAGCCCCGCAAGGCCGCTGAGATCCGCGTTTAACGATTGTGCCAATCGCTGCCGAAGGTGGTCCTTCTGCGATGCGCTCAAGTGGTGGTGGCGAACGTAAGGGGGATTCGTAAGGACAAGATTGAATCGCTTTGTGGGAGGCCGCTGTTGGGTAAAGTCTCCTGCCACGACGCGGAGACCGGCTTTTCCCCAAAGACCCTCGGCAGCCTTGGAAAATATGGGGTCGAGTTCGACGCCCGTGGCTGCCTCGATTCTATCGGGAGGGAAAGCCTGAAGCAGCGCGGAGTAGAATGATCCGGTGCCGATCGCCGGGTCGAGGAAACGAACGGATTTTCCATCGAGCAAGTGCTTGGCGTACCGGGCAATGCTGAGCGCAAGTTCGGGCGGCGTGGCGAACTGGCCCCATTTGTTCCGTTCCTGCGCGGTCTTGCGGCTATCGAGGCGCGCTTGCTCCTCCAGGCGGCGTTCCTCAATTGCGTTTATGGCCACGGCATTCATGGCGTGTCAAATCCCCAGTTGGTCCAGGTCCCCTATTCGGTGTTCCCAAATCCAGTCTATACCTTCCGCAGCTTCGTAGCCCAAATATGCAGCATCGAAGTACCCACATAGAAACAGGACAAAGACTACCTGCTCGCCATAGGTGGCCTTCAGTTGAGCAATTTTAATTGCCTCTTCTTTCCGTCGTTTGTTCACATTGGTGAAGTCGCCTGCGGACTTCGCTTCAATAAGCAACGGCAAGTGTGGAAGCTCGGCATTTTTCGGCTGGATGACAGCATCGACGGGTATATTTACCGCCTTTTCCTCTGCCCCCGGAATCTTCACTTTGACGTTCAATCGAAAAGTAAACGTGCCTGCTTCCATCTGCACCAGTGGAGTGCCGGCCGGTAGCGCCTTCAGTTTGTAGCCGCGTGCCTTTAGATCCCTTTCGATCAGAGCGAGCTGGCGCTTTTCCTGGGCATTGCGCACAATCGGGTCAGCCACGGCTCCGCACAACCGGTCTGCCACGATTGTGCTGGATCGATAGCGCTCATCCCTGCTGGGACGGCGTTTTTCTTCCAGCCAGGGGAAGATGTCAACATCCAGCATTTGAGAA
>JASHTO010000106.1 GCA_030040515.1 Terriglobia bacterium | reverse complement strand
TTTAGCGGAGGAAGAACCTCCCTACACGCTCACCCAACTTAGCCGCCGGTTGCATCTGCACGTCAGCACGGTTCACAGGCTATTGGTCAATTTGGTACGGCACGGCTTTGTGGAAGCGGATCCGGGGACAGGTGGCTACCAACTCGGCTTTCGCGTCCTACGCATGGGTTTGCGTGTGCTCGGCCGCCTGGATTTCCGCCATGCTGCCCTCCCCTTGTTGCGTGAACTGAACCAGCAAACCAAGGAAACCGTACACCTGGCAATTTTGCAGGAAACCCAGGCGATTTCGATTGAAAAGTTTGACAGTCCACAGCCGGTGGGTCTGGACGCCCGCCTGGGCGGTGTGATGCCGCTCTACTGCACCGGGGTAGGCAAGGTCTTGCTGGCGCATCAAGGCGAGGATTTTCTGGAAAAATTCGCACAGTCGCCAGGGTTTGCGCGGCTGACTCCCCACACCCTCGCCGGATTGCCGCAAATGCGCAAGGAATTGGAACTAATCCGCGAGCAGGGTTACGCGCTCGACCAGGAGGAAGCGGTTGAAGGTTTGCGCTGCGTCGCAGGTCCGGTTTTCGACCATGCGGGACAGATTGTCGCGGCCTTCAGCGTGGCGGGGCCGGCGATGCGTATGACGCCCACTCGAATTTCGGAAATTTCGCAATGGGTGAAGGAGACCAGCCGCCAGATTTCCTACCGCCTGGGATTTCGGTGCGAAAGCACGCCCGCAGCCCCTGAATCGGTAAATAAGGGGCGCGGAGCGGAAGCCCAATGCAGATAGGGGCAGGACGAACCGGCGGCCCCGAGGGCGGGCCTATTTCGCGACCACGCCGGAGGGAGCATCCGGTTTGGGCGCGAAGTACCCGGGCCGCGTGCGGACAATCAACTTGGTTTTCGAGTGGGGCATAAAAGCGTCCACCCGGATGGCGCGAAAGCTTCCGTCCCTTTTCAAATTGCTGGGGTTATAAACCAGGGTGTACTGGTTGCGGATGTCGTGGGCGATCTGCCGGCAGGTGTTCTCCACCTCATCAAGTGATTTGGGGAAATAAGCCTCTCCACCTGTCGCCTCGGCGAGCTTTTTCAGGGCTTGGGCGGCGCGGTGGGCTTCACCGCCGTGGATTTTGAAAAGGCTGCTATCCTCATCGGAGCCCAACAATCCGATGGTATAAATAACCGCATTGGATTTCTGCGCCCTCTCCATGAGCTCTTCCTCGGAATAACGGCTAGCATTGTCCTCACCATCGGTGATCACCAGCAGCACGCGCTTGTCCCGGTTGCCCAGCTTCAGGTGGTCCAGCGAGGCGATCACCGCGTCGCGCAGAGCCGTGCCGCCGCGGGAATCGATCTTATCCAGCGCGGACTTGAGGTCCTCGATGGACGTCGCGAAATCTCCCGGTGTATCGAGATAATAGACGTCGTTGAAATTCACCACGAAAACCTGGTCCTGCGGGTTGGAGGTCTTGGCGAAGATCAGCGCGGCGGCGTTCACGGCTTGGCGCTTCGACCGCATGCTGCCGCTGTCGTCAATGACGATTCCCATGGTTACAGCGACGTCCGCATGGGAGAAATGAATCAGGGTTTGGAGCGCGCCGTCCTCGTAAACGTGAAAGTCGCCCTCCTTGAGGTCGTTGACCATGTGCCCCTTCTTGTCGAGCACGGTAACGTTCAGGACGACGTTGTTGACGTTGACGGTGATGACGCCCTGGCGGCCCTTGGGAGGGGCTTGAGGGTCTGCCGGGGGCGGGGTCTGCGCGCGCAGAGCGAGCGAAAGGACCAGCAGGAAGGAAAACAGTCCAGCCGGAATGAGCAGGTCTCGTCCATGGCGTTTATTGAGTGGGCGCATAATACCCCGTTCGGGCATAAACCTGAAGTGGAGGCAATCCTTTCGGCGGGTTCAGTTTCACCCGGATGCGCCGCCAGCGGCCGTCGCGAACCAGGTTTGACGGCTTATAGCCCAGCACATATTGGTTGCGCAATTCCACCGAGATTTTCTCCGCGATGTCGGGCAACTCGTTGCTATTTTCCACGCTGAACATGCGGCCGCCGGAAACTTCCGCCAGCTCGGCAAGAAGGCCCGGTCCCTCCGCCTCCTCCGTCGTGCGCCCGCGGGAGGGCGAGGGCTCAAAGATGCCCACGGCGTAGATCTGCACATCGGATTCCTTCACCGCTTTCTTGATGTCACTTTCCGTATAACGGCTGTGGTTGTCGCCGCCGTCGGAGATCACCAGAAGCGCGCGCCGATTGGTGGTAGCCTTCTTCATTTCACTCAAGCCCAGATAAATCGCGTCCAGAAGCGCCGTCCTCCCCCCCGACTTCACCGTTAAGAGGCTCTCTTGCAGGTTTTCATATTTTGCCGTGAACCCGGAGACCATGTCCGGACGGTCTGCAAAACTTACCAGCATAAACTCGTCCTGCGGGTTGGATGTCTTGAAGAACTGAAGGGCTGCTTCTTTGGACTTCTCGATTTTGTCTCCCATCGAGCCGCTGCAATCAAAGATCAATCCCACGGAGATGGGAGCGTCTTCGGTGGAGAAGGTCTCGATCTTCTGCGGTACCTTTTCATCATAAACTTCAAAGTTGTCCTGGTCGAGGCCGGTCACAATCCGGTCAAAGGGATCGGTGACGGTCACGTTCACCAGCACCAGGTTCACGTCGACCAGGAAGGGAGTAACGCGCAGGGGAGGCTTGCTCACCGTAATGTGAGCGCCCCCAGGGGTGTCGGAAGTCTGGGTCGTGGGCTTTTGATCGTCCGAACCACACCACGCCCTCATGGCCAAAAATCCCACCAGGGCCATGGCGGCCATTGCCAGCGCTGGCGCGCGCCGTGAAAGAGCTGTCATTTCCGCAGCCCTCTGGGAAAAGCACCCCGCGGCAAACCCTAGCGAACGAGTGCCGCTTCTCGATACTACCCCTCAACCCAATCTTAACACAATTCATCCACGGTTGTTGCGCTGCGCGGGCGGATCTTGTGGAGTTTTTGCAAAATTTTATACACGAACCGGCCGTCGAGGCGCCGCCATCAGTTCACCGTTCAGCAGCCGGTCCCCTCCTCGTTCGATGGCTTCAACCACCACATGTATCCCCATGACAATTTTTTTGCACCTCTATCATGGAACCATGACACGCTCGGCGGGGCCGCATCGC
>JASHTO010000105.1 GCA_030040515.1 Terriglobia bacterium | reverse complement strand
CCTGGCGGAAAATCCTTCCCAATCGTTTACGCTGCGAAATCTCGGGACGCACCTGGAATCGTGGCTGCGCCGCCATCCGGAATTCGCGCCCGGTGTCCACCGCATGGCGCTCGATATGGTCCGCGTGGAATGGGCTGAAATCGAGGCGTTCGACGGCCCGGAGCTGCCGCGATTTTCCAAAGAAGAACTCGCCGGTTTGAGTGGCGGCACGGTTTTTCGCCTGCAACCGCATCTGCAAATGCTCGAACTTGCTTATCCCGTGGACGACCTGCTCTTCCGCGCTCGCCGCGCCGGGAGCCGGCACAACATGGTGAGCAACGCAGTGCGAAAAACCGCGCGGCGCACGAAAATTCGGAGGAATTCCCTGCCCGAGCGGCAAAAATCCTATCTGGTGGTTTACCGCTTTCAGGAAGCGGTTTACTTCAAACGCCTCACGCGAGAGGCTTTTGTTCTGCTTGCCGCGCTGAGCCGGGGGAAAACTCTCGGTGAAGCACTGGAAGGTTTCATGCCCAAATCGTTGGCGAAGGTTGAAGCCTTCCGGAAGCAGGTCCGCGAGTGGTTCGAAGATTGGGCGTCTTTGGGCTGGCTGGCAAAGTAGGGGCAACCCTCGTGGTTGCCCGAGGGCGGCCACGAGGGCCGCCCCTACCAACGGATATTTTCACACCTTTGGATGACCGTGCCACGTTCTTCTTGAAGCCCGGACGTGTCGATATGAAACTGATCGACCGCATTTACGGTTGGTTTGTGCGCGCGGTCAACGCCTGCCAGTCACCTCTGCTGCTGGCCATCCGGCTGTATTGGGGCTGGCAATTTTGGCTGGCCGGTTGGGGCAAGATAACAAATATTCCGCGCGTGGTGGAATATTTCACCAACCTGGGACTTCCCGCCCCCCATTTGACCGCTTACTTTATTGCCTGGCTCGAAGCGATCGGAGGGATTTTGCTGGTCCTCGGCCTTGGCTCACGGCTGATTGCCGTGCCCCTGGCGATCGATATGTTCGTCGCCTACGTCGTGGCAGACCGTGATGCTCTTCTTGCGGTCTTCGCTGACCCCGACAAATTCACTACCTCGTCTTCATACACCTTTTTGTTCGCTTCCCTACTGATTCTGAGCTTTGGCCCAGGATTTTTCTCTCTCGATCACCTCATCGCGTGGTATCGAAAAAAACATAAGTCAGCCGAAGCGCAAAATCCGTAGCGCGGACCACCGCCTTTGTGGTTCGCGGCTTTTCATTGTGTCTCAAAACCCGCAGACCGCAAAAACGGCGGTCTGCGCTACGGCCGTTTACCCTTTATTTTCGTACCAGCCAAACCTCCGCCACCTGAGCGCCGCGTCCATTCCCTCCCAACCCCGGCTCGCGCGTCCAAGCCAAGGTCAATTCGCCGGAGGTGGTTGCTTCCTGCGGAATATCGAACTCCAACGGCGCCACCGGCTTGGGCTTTGAAATGAAGGGATGAATTTCCGGCCCCTTCTCGCAGGCAAGGCGGATTTTCAGGTTGGGAGAATCTCCCGCGTACACCACTCGAATCCTGTATTGCTGCGTGGGGTCGAGTGACGTGTAGCGCATCCGCAGCGGAGCATCGAACAGCGCTTCCGCCCAGCGTTTCCAGGCAATGGGCATTTCCGCCGGCAGCGGAAACCGATGACCGATCAGGACGGATTTCCTGAGCTCCGGATCTTCCTCGTAAGTCGACCCGCGCAACAGCCGGGACGCGCGCGAAATGTCGCCGAGGTCATCGTAATAACCTCCCGGGCCCGGATTATTGCGGTTCAATAACTCTTCAATGGCCTTAATTTGCTCCGCGGGCGCCGATAGTGCTGCGATCTCGCGCACGCGCTGTGCGAGCCACGGACCGTTAGTGACCGGAGCGTCCACCGTGTCCAGATTTCCACCGCGCTCCACGGCCTCCGCCTGATAGCGCTCCACTGACAACTGCATGCGGATGCTTTGGAAAAGTGCCTCGGCCAACTCCAGAATGCGCGTGCGTTCCTCCTGCGCCACCCGCTGCGTGAACGCCTTGCTCAGAATTCCCTGCGCCTGCGCCAGAACGACGGCCGGGTCCAGACCGTTGGTGGGTGCTGCTTCGCGCCGCGTTTCGCCGAACGGCTCGACAGGTTGCGAGCCCACGACGTAAATCGCCTCCAGCGCGTCGAGTGCCTGGCCGTACAAATCGGTCTCATAAACCAGCCGGCGCCGGACGTAGGCATCGTAATAAGCGCGATAGAGCGCCTGCTGGAATCGCCAGCTCAGCAATTCCGCGGGAGCGGCGTTGCGCTCCATGGTCTGGAAGCGCGCGAGCGTAGCCTCGACATTATCGTTCGCCAGCAGCGGACCCTGCCAGGCTTTCTCGAGCCCCAGCAGCCCGTGGGCAAAATCCTCAGCATAGCGGTCGCTGATGAAAAAGCGGCTGTAGTCGCGCAGCACGTCGATGAGCTTCGCATCGGGGTCCCAGGCGAAGGCATTCCAAACGAATTTGTTGACGTCGTCATTGCAACCTTCCGAGTACGATCCGAAGCCCGCCGAATACGGCAAGTCGCGCCGCGCGATGTTGGCGAACGTCTCCGGTCGCGGGCAGATCGGTTCCCTGCCCTCGGTCAGCGAGAACGCCACGTCCCAATCGGGCACGGGGAACTGGCATTCCAGCGTGTGCGTAATGTCGGGGTACAAGCGAATCGGATAGCGCTGCGGAACGCGCTCGCGCAGCGTGGGCAAATCCACGCGCGATTGCGGGCCGAACACCACTCCCGCCAGCCACTCGGGCTGGCCTTTCAGGATTTCAAAGAATTCCTCGAACCATGCCTCCGTAAACGACTGCGGCGACATCCACATCTGGCCCTGGGGATGATATTTGCGCAGATTTTCGGCCTGCCTTTCGAGCAGGGCCATCATGTATTTGGGAGCAGTGTGCCCGGGATCGCCGCCCGGTACGAACACCGCATCGATGCGCGGAAGGGCCTGGAAGATTTCTCCCCACGCGACAATCTCGCGCTCCACCACCGCCGGATCGGAATAGTCAGGCTCCATGGCCGGATACCAGATCCACACGTCCAGGCCATATTCGTCGCAGATTCGCGACATCTCGATCATCATTTCCTTCTTGGGAAGCGGGAAGTGCGGGCTGTCCTCTTCGTCATCCGAACGCGGCGGAATCAGCTCGATGAGATTGCACCCGAAAAGACCGAGCTCGCGGATGTACTGGTCCCACACCGCCACGGTCCAGCCGTCGTAGGAATTGGTTTTGGGGCGATAACCAAGCTGTTGGCCGCGCAGGCGGTATTTGGGCGAGGATTGAACGTCAAGATTGGCCGGAGCCTGCACCCGCAGTCTGCTCATGCGCAGCGAGCGTAACAGCTTGCCCACGCCGAAGAGCACGCCGCGCTCGTCGGACCCGCCAATCGAAACCTTTATCGCGCCTTCCTGTTGCGCGACTCTGACCGCATAGCTGTCCGGTTGATTCGAGCTTTCCTTCCCCGCATGTCCGTGGCGATTCATTGCGCTGCTGAAGACTTCCGCAGTCACAACCGGCCCTTGAGCCGAGGGCATGGAATTGACAATTGGCCAGCGCAGCTCCGTGCGTTTCTCCACCTCTTCAGCCAGCACCTTAAGCGCTCGCTGCGCTCGTGGCGAAAGACCGGACTCGGCAAAGATCTTCGCCTCACTAAGGTCCACCCACTCGCTCCCCGAGGCGCTCTCTCCGGCCGCATTCAATAATGACGCCGGCGCCAGCGATATCCCCGCCGCCGAACCCAGTAATCCGCCCGCGTTTTGAAGAAATTTCCGCCGATTGACCGCCATATTCACGCCTCCGAAAGTTAATCAATAATTGCGAGCAGATTTTATCGTCAGAAGGCAGGAAGGCCAACAGAAGATTGGGGGATTTATCGCGGCATATCCGGATCAATCCCCTCATCATCATAGGAAGGCCGGGGCGGCGACGGGCAAATGACCCCCATCAAATTATAGCGAAGCTCATCGGAGAGCTCGGTAATCTGCATTCCATCGGCAACCAAAATCTTGCAGGCCAGCACGGCGCGCGGCGGACCGTCCGGCTGCCCGGCCATGGTGTAGCTCACGCGGCAAAGCTGGCATTCCTGATTCCAGCAGAATCGCCCGTAGGGAATCGTGTTGGGGCTCATGTACTGGAACGCGCGCAGGCAGGTATTCTTCTCCGGAACCGGGAACTCCTTTCCCAGCACCGTGATTTTCACCAGGCGTTCAAATTCGCGGAATAAGGGATTGCCCATGAAGTTGATCCGGTGATCGGATGATCTGACGATCGGGTGAACAACCTCTGAAAATCAATCCGATGACCGGGTGTTCCGTCGATCGGGCGAACAATGAGGTGAACCTTTGCGGGTGGGCTGCTCACCCGATCACCCGATTGCCCGATCAAGTTTCAGTCACAAATGTCGCAAGCCGCCGCAGTTTTTCCTGCCGGCGTTTCAGCAGGTCGGGCACGGGCAATCTTCCCAACCGCTCCAGGCAATTGCGCAGCACGGGCCGCAGGATTTCCGCCGCCTGCTCGTGGTCTTTGTGCGCGCCGCCGGGAGGTTCCGGAACGACCTGATCGATAATCTGAAAGCGGTACAGGTCTTCGGCGGTCAGTTTCAGCAGGCGAGCCGCTTCTTGTTTGTGGTCACCATCCCGCCAGAGGATGGCGGAGCATCCTTCCGGGGGAATGACCGAGTAGACGGCGTTTTCCTGCATCAGCACTTCGTCACCCACGGCGATGCCCAGCGCGCCGCCGCTGCCGCCCTCACCGTGCACCAGCACCACCACCGGCACGCTTAGCTTGCAAATCTCCTTCAAGTTGCACGCAATCGCTTCCGCCTGGCCGCGTTCCTCCGCGCCCATTCCCGGATACGCGGCGGGAGTATCGACAAAGCAAATGATGGGCATCCCGAATTTCGAGCCCAGCCCCATCACGCGCAGAGCCTTGCGATAGCCCTCCGGATTGGCCATGCCGAAGTTGCGCAGAAGTTTTTGCTTGGTGTCCCGCCCCTTTTGTTGCCCCACCACCACCACGGGGCGCTCTTCAAAGCGCGCAAAGCCCGTCACCATGGCACCATCGTCACCAAAGCGGCGGTCGCCGTGCAGCTCCATGAAATCCGTGAAGAGCAATTGAATGTAATCGAGAGTGTAAGGCCGCTGAGGGTGCCGCGCCAGCAAAACGCGCTCCCAGGCGTCCTGAGGAGGCCCCGAAACTTTCTGCCGCAAAGCCACAAGCTGCTCCCGCAGGCGCTCAATCTCTTCCTCAAGAGCCGCCGAACCCGAAGCCCCTTCCAGCTCCGCAATCTGCTTCTCGAGTTCCAGCACAATCGCCTGGTCGTTGTCAGCCTTGGCCATGGAATTCCATTATAGCTTACCGCCGCAATTGTAGCGCGGGTGTCCCCACCCGCGGCTCGGTGTAGCGGAGATCTTTGAACGTCGCGAGGAAGGGGCATGCCATAGCGTCCCCCCGCTACTCTGGTTACTTCCTTCGAGCGGGTGGCGCGGAGTTGTGCGCTTTTCAGAACTACTCCGCGGCACTGCACATTGGGTGCCGACAGTCCATGAAAACGCCATATCAGGAGCCGCAGAGTTTGAAAGACCCAAACTCTGCGCTACCCGGCTACCCTGCGTAAGAACCGCGGACTATCCGTTGGCTGACGGATAGTCCGCGCTACGCGCCATTCACCGCCTGCTTTTCCAACCTTACCGCGTCATCTCCGCAGAGCTGGCGCAGGCGGGTCAGCAATTCGTCGTCGGTGCGGACTCCTCTTGGGGCTTTGGACTGGATTCGCACGGCGAAATCATCGGGGCGCACCAGTTCGAATACCACCGGGCTGTCACCGGGAAATTGGCCCAGCACTCCGGCGAGTTCCTCCATGCTTTCTTCGCGCAGGGTTTCCAGGCTGATGCGGATTCTTAACTGCGGCTTCGAGCCGTTCACGGCGGCTTCCAGCGGCTTGGCTTCATTCACCACTACGCGCGGCTTCTGGTTTTCCTCGTGGCGCACCCGGCCTTTGATCAGCAAGGCAGCGTCGGGCTTCAGCACGCCTTGCAATTGCTGGTAGGCCTGGGGGAAAACCAGCAGTTCGGTTGAGCCGCGTTGGTCTTCCAGGTGGGCGTTGGCCCACAAATCGCCTTTCTTGCTGGGCTTCACGCGCAGGCCGCGCAGGATTCCCGCCAGCGTCACCGGCGCTTCGTTTTCCATCTCTTCAATCGACGAGCTGTCATAGCGGGTGAGAGCAGCGAGGCGCGGCAGATATTTTTCCAGCGGGTGGCCGGTGACGTAGAACCCCAGAACCTCCTTCTCCGCCGCCAGGCGTTCCGCTTCCGTCCAGTCGGGCACGTCGGGCATCTCGAACGGCGGGGGCGGCAGCGCGTCCGCTCCACCCATAAACAGCCCGTGCTGCCCGCTTTCGGCTTCGCGCT
>JASHTO010000104.1 GCA_030040515.1 Terriglobia bacterium | reverse complement strand
GAGTTGCATCGGTGCCAACGCTCGAGAGGAGTCGCCTCCGCCATGTTTTTAATGAAGAAGATCGTTTCCCGTTTTTTCTTCCCCGTTCCTCTGTCCTTGGAGATCTTGTTTGCGGGTCTCATTCTGCTCTGGTTCACGCGGCGCCAGAAGGCGGGGAAAGCGCTGGTGACCGTCGGGGCGTTTTTTTTGCTGGCGCTCGGCAACAATTCCATCTCCAGCGCTTTGCTTCGCCCCTTGGAGCGCCGTTATCCCGCCGTCCCAGACGCTATGTTGGTGGGAGCACCCGGCGCGAAGGTTACGTACATTGCGGTTTTGGGTGGTTTTGGGAATGAGGATCCGAGGCTTCCCATCACCAGTCATATTTCCCCGGACTTGATGGTCCGACTCATCGAGGGCATTCGCTTGTACAGGGAATTGCCCGGCAGCAAGCTTATTCTCTCCGGAGGGAAGGAATCGGCTGGGGGCATGACGAGAATCGCCAGAGTGTTGGGGGTACCGGCGGAAGACCTGATGCAACTTTCCGACCCACGCGATACGGAGGAGGAAAGCAGGCAAATCGCCCCCATGGTCGGCTCACAACAGATGATCCTTGTGACTTCGGCATCCCACATGCCGCGCGCCATGGGGTTATTCCACAAAAGGGGCTTGCGGCCGATTCCCGCTCCCACGGATTACATGGCCCCTGAACACCGCTGGGAGACGGACGACATCTTTCCCGATGCTTACAACCTGTTCAAGTCGCAAGTGGCGTTCTACGAATATCTGGGGTTGGCTTGGGAGACCTTGCGCGGTGGAATTTAAGCCCGCCTGTCGTTCGAAAATGGAAGAACCGTTTCCACTCGAGGAGTGCAGGCCAGGGCCAAGTGCACCTCAAAGTCGTATCGATTTGGAGTGCGGGAGCAAGCTCCCGCACTCCATAGTTCGTCCCGGTTGCCACCGTCCTGTTATCGATATGGAGCGACATAAGTGTTTGCGTATTTGGCTGTAGCGGCGGTCTATGACCGCCGGTCGGCGCTCGCCCTGCGACCCAAAGCCGTCTTCTGGCGACGGGTCGTAGAGCGCCGCTACAATTTATGTCGCTCTGTATAACACTTGAGGAACTTTGGCTTTACCGCCGAGGGGGCGACGGGCTTGGACTCAAAAATCGTCCACGGAGCCAACCTGCTTGCGGCTTTACACCTCTTATATGCATGTGGGATAATTGCTCAATCACTGCATGGGCGTGACGGAAGGGAAATATGACACGACAAATCAGGAACTTGTTTGTAACTCTGGCTATTTGTGCCCTGTTGGGTGGAGTTTTATGGGCCGCGCCGGCTGCCCCGCCGGCTGATTCCGGTCAAACTTCCGATGCCGGCGCCCAGGCCGGGCCTGCTGCGTCATCCGCCACTGCTGACCATGCCAAGTCGTACTATCACTTCATGATGGCGCGCCGCTACGTGGAATTGGCGGGCCTTTACAATCGCCCGGAGTACGTCGATCGTGCCGTTTCTGAATACAAGCAAGCCATCGCTGCCGATCCTGACTCGCTTTTCCTTCGCACCCAGCTAGCCGACCTCTATGGGCGCTCGGGCAACACGGATGAAGCCATTCAGGAAGCGGAAAGCGTCCTGAAACAGGATCCCGACTATCCGGATGCCCATCGCGTGCTGGCGCAGACCTACTACCACATGCTTGAATCCAGCACCAGCGACCATGCCTCTGACAAGGAATACTTGGCAAAGGCTATCGAGCACCTGGAAGCACTGGTGCGAGTCAGTCCCAAGGATACGGATTCGATGTTGCTTCTGGGACGGCTCTATCGCGCCAGCAATCAGCCCGCCAAGGCCGAGGCAATCTACCAGAAGGCCTTGCAGGCTGACCCGGAATCACGGGTGGGAATTGCCAATCTGGCGGAAATTTACATTCAACAGGGCGATAATGACCAGGCCGTGGATCTGCTCAACAAGATTCCCCAAGAAGATATGGATTCCCAGCTTCTGGGCATGCTCGCCTACGCTTACTCACAGGGTCAGCATCCCGACAAAGCCATTGAGACCTATCAGAAGGCCCTGGAGCAGGATCCCAATAACAATAACCTCCAGCGCTTTTATGCTGATGCGCTTCTGAGCGCCGGCAAAACTGACGCTGCCCGCGATGAGTTGAAAAAAATCCTAGAAAACGACCCTGATGACGGAGCAACTTACAAACGCCTGGCAGTCCTCGATCGTGAAGAAGGGCGCTTTGATGATGCCCGCAAGGAATTTGAGAAAGCCCGTTCCCTCAGTCCGGATGACCAGGAAATCCCCTATCAGCTTGCCCAGCTTGAAAACACCGTGGGAAACAATGACCGGGCCATCGAACTCCTGCAGGGGTTGTTGAAGAATTCCGAGCACCCGGGGGGCCAATATACCGTCCCGGAGGCCAACAACCGCGCGCTCTTCCTTGAGCGACTGGGGATGGTATACCGCGATGAATTAAAGTATCCCCAGGCGCTGGATACCTTCCACCAGATTCTTGCCCTCGGCCCATTGCAAGGTCCGCGCGCCGAGGCGCTGATCATCGAGACACTGCGCATCGAACACCAGCCCGATCAGGCCATGGCGGAGGCGGATTCTGCCGTTAAGACCTATCCCAAGGACCAGGACCTGGCGGTTCTGCACGCCACGATGCTGGGTGAGCGCGGCCATGTGGATGAGGCTGTGAACCTGCTGCAATCCTTCATTAGCAATCGTCCCATCGATCGGACCCTCTATATTTCCATATCCCAGATCTATTTGCAGGCCAAGCGCTTTGAGGATGCGGAGCAGGCCATCCAGAAGGCGTTGGATTTAAGTCCCAATCCGGAAGACCGCGAATACGCGCTCTTCGTCCAGGGCTCCATTTACGAGCGGCAGAAGAAATACGATGAGGCGGAGCAGACCTTCAAGAAAGTGCTCTCCACGGATCCGCTTAACGCTTCTGCCTCGAACTACCTCGGTTATATGCTGGCGGACCGGGGCGTGCGTCTGGAAGAATCGGTCAAGTATATACAGGATGCGCTCAAGCTGGACCCCAACAACGGCGCCTATCTCGATAGTTTGGGCTGGGCCTATTTCAAAATGGGG
>JASHTO010000103.1 GCA_030040515.1 Terriglobia bacterium | reverse complement strand
TTCAGGGAGCCGGTCTGGCTGAAAGTTTGCGGGCCTGGATCGTAAAGCTCCGCCTGAACGACCTCGCCGCTGCTTCCTTCGGTACCCCCCGCGATCAATACCTGCCCGCTGTTCAGCAGGGTTGCAGTGTGCAATGTGCGCGGAAAGACCATGTGGCCGGCGGCGTAGGCGAACGTCCCGGTGGCAGGGTTGTAGAGTTCCGCACCGTCTGGAAACTGTAGAGAACAGTTTGAACCCGAACAAACCTCGTTGGCCCCGCCGGCGATGAGGACCATTCCATTGTCCAGCAGTGTGGCGGTGTGGCTGAAGCGGATCTGATTCAGGCTGCCCGTGTAGCTGAAGGTCCCGCTGATAGGATCGTAAAGTTCGGCCGGAGTCGTCGCCATAACGAACTCCTCGTCAAGGGTCGAGTAAGTTTCGCCTCCCACAATCAGCACCTGACCATTGGGGAGCAAAGTCGCCGTGTGGTACACCCGGCTGGTGTTCATACTGCCCGTAGGCGTAAATGTTCCTGTGGCGGGGTTGTAAAGTTCCGCCGCATTTGTCGCTTCGTTGCAACCATCTATACAGCCTCCCGCAATCAGGACCAACCCGTTGTTCAGTAGCGTGGCGGTTTGATATTCGCGCGCCGTGCTCATGCTGCCCGTGTAGCTGAAGGTCATGGCGGTGGGATCGTAAAGCTCGGCCGTATTGCCGGCACTGCCGTTGTCACCTCCCGCCACCAGCACCTGGCCATTGTTCAGAAGCGTGGCCGTTTGGCCGGCGCGGGGAACGTTCATGCTGCCGCCGGTCACAACAAAGCTGGCGCTGCCGGTGATGGAGCTCGCGACGGGCGCGCCCACGGTGGCGGCGGTCGAGCCGCAAATCAATCCCGCGCAGGCCGTGATGGTCGCAGAGCCGCTGCCCGCCGCCCAGGCTTCTCCCGGATTGCTGGCATCATTGCTGATGCTGATCACATCAGGATTGGACGAAGTCCACGTCACGCGGGCAAGTTGTTCGATCGCACCGCTGGCGAAGGTGCCGGTGGCGGTGAAAAGCTGCGCAGTCCCAAGCGGTATGGTGGGATTGGTGGGGGCAGGCGCCACCGAGGCCAGGCCGTTCGGCGTCAGGGTAGCCGGCAAATACAACTCCGCGACCGCGGCATTCTCTCCCGAGGCGACGTTCATTACTCCGCCTGCAATGAGCACCGCACCGTCATTGAGCAGAGTCGCCGTGTGCTGCGAGCGCGGGGTGTTCAGGTTCGCCGTCTCCGTAAAAACTCCGGCCACGGGGTCGTATAATTCCGCATTGGGCACAAAAACCAGCCCCGTAAGAATGCCCGAAACATATCCGCCCGCCACTAAAACCAAGCCATTATTGAGCAGGGTTGCGGTGTGCTGAGTGCGCGGGATGTTTAGAGAGCCTGTGGGGCTGAAGGATCCGGTGGAAGGGTTGTACAATTCCGCCACAGGTGGGAAGGTCAGATTGCCGTTTGAGCCACCGGCCACCAGCACCATGCCGTTGCTCAGCAAGGTTGCCGAGTGGTAGACGCGCGCCGACCCCATCGGGCCGGTGGGCGTGAAGGTCCCGGTAACGGGATTGTACACCTCCGCGCTGGTCGTTCCATTGGGAGTGTTGAAGTTGCCTCCCACCCCTCCGCCGGCAATCAGCACCATGCCGTTGCTCAATAGAGTGGCCGTGTGCCAGTCGCGCGCCGTGGACATGCTGCCCGTAGCCTCGAAAGTGCCGGTGGTGGGGTCGTAAATCTCGGCCTCGGTCAGATAACCACCCGTTGCGAGGCTCACGGCGGGATTGAAGCCGCCCGCGATCAGCACTTTGCCGTTGGGCAACAGCGTGGCGGTGTGGTACGCACGCGGGTAGACCATGGTGCCGGTCGGGGTAAAGGTCCCAGTTGCCGGATTGTAAAGCTCCGCTACGGCCGGATCGGTATTGGTGGCCATTCCCCCGGCAATGAGCACCATTCCGTTGTTCAAAAGGGTGGCGGTGTGGCCGGCGCGGTAATAATTCATGCTGGCGGTCGGAGCAAATGCTCCGCTAGCCGGATTGTAAAGCTGCGCGTAGTTCGAAAACCCTTGGGTTGGATTTTCGCCGCCGGCGATGAGTACCCAGCCGTTGTTCAGAAGAGTGGCGGTCGATTGCGTGGGCGGGTTGGTCATCGTGCCGGTGTTAACAAAGCCCACGGTGGGCGCCGTAACCGTCAGAGTCGTCGAGCCGCTCAGGACGCTCGGTGGGGTGACCACGATGGGCGGCGCGCTGACGGTTACGGCGTCCGCTTTTGCTACGGGTGGGCTGCTCACTGAGGCATAGCTTGCGGTGATGACCGTGCTACCTTCAGCTACACTGCTAGCCAGCCCTGCGCCGTTAATCGTCGCTACGCTGGGGGCGGACGAACTCCAACCCACCGAACTCGTCAGGTTTACGGAGGCGCCGTCGCTGTACACGCCCGTGGCGGTGAATTGCTGCGTCCTGCCCGTGCCTATCGAGGAATTCGCCGGCGCGACCACGATGGACACAAGCCCCATGGCGCTGGACGAACTGCCCAGGGGGGTCAAGCGGACGGGCAACAAGCCGCTGCCGGTGCTGGCGTCGGGTTTCACCGGTCGTGGCGCGTAATCTTTGACGGCGGTACTCAGTTCAGGGGCACTTGCGGCGGCTTGTGAATTCGGGGCCGCTGAGCTGATGGTAAGGTTCCCGCCCGCTGCCGCGAAGTCGTTGAAAGCAATGCCTGTACCGGTCAAAGTCAGGCTTTGTGGCATCTCATGTGCGCTGTCTCTGATGATGAGCGTTGCGGTGCGCGGGCCTGCCGCCGAAGGATTGAACGTCACGCTGATTGTGCAGCTTTTTCCCGCCGCGAGCGTGCCAGGGCTGAGAGGGCAGTCTCCACCCGCCGCGTAATCTGCGGCGTCATTGCCGCTGATGGCGATGCTCTGGATGGTCAACGGGCTGGCTTGAGTGTTTTTGAGAGTGACGCGCATTGCGGCACTCGGCTGGTTTACGGTTTGGTTGCCGAACGCCACCATGTCAGGCTTCAAGGGCGATTCGGCAAACATCGAGGAGACAATAACCAGCAAGGAGAGAAGGAGAAGAGTTCCGCCCATGAGGGGCTTGGACCTATATCCCCCGGTCCTTAAACATTTTCCACTAGCCACGGTTCGCGGCCGTCGTCGGTCAGAGGTCGTAGTCACAAGACCCCGTGTGGGACCAAGATAACTGGCCAGAGCACGCATGGGATTCTCCTTGCAGGTCCCTTGGGACCTGACCGTAAGGTTTCAATTCTTGCTGAGTCTTAATGAACCAGCATTGCATTCCCTTAGATATTCCCGCCCAAGAGCGGTCGGGAGTCGAAATAAGGCCGAAGCCGTTTGATCTGGCCGCCCGAGAATTCGAGACACTCGAAGCCCGGAATTACCCCGTCGGCGGTTTCGAGTTCGAACTCCACGACCGCCTTATTACCTTCAACGACTACGTCCATCACCCGCGCGACCTTGGTCACAGCCGCCAATGCTTCCAGGAACTCCCGCACAGCTTCCACTCCGCTCAACCGGGGGCTAATGGGGCTCTCCAGCACTACGTCGGAAGCCAGGGGCAGGGCGGTGAAATCCTTTTTCATGAGTGCTTCGAAAAATTGGCGGGCGAGATCGACTGGGGCGTTTGACATCGATTAATGTCCCTTTTTCTGTGCCTTCTCTGTATCGAATGGACCAAGCTCTTGACTCACCCCGAGGCGGTGCTAGAATTGCCGGTGAGAGTTCCCTGAATCAAAATTCGGGTGTGCCCCGCAGGTTTGGCTTCGAACGCGCACCGTAGCAGGGGTCGCATCGGAAGTCCTTTAGCTTCGATTATTTAGAAATTACGTTTCGTATTAGGAAGACGTTAAGGAATCATTAGGACGACCATGGCGAGGCCAGCTAAGTCCTTCGATTTCGGACCTTTCCACCTCGATCTCGCCCAAAAGGCACTTTTGCGGAGCGGTAAACTCGTTCCTCTTCCCCCGAAAGCATTCCTAATCCTCTCCATCCTGGTCGAGAACCATGGAAGAATCGTGGACCGCGAGGAATTGATGCAGCGAGTATGGCCTGGGGTTTTCGTGGAGGAAGGGAACCTTAACGTCAACATCTTTGCTCTCAGGAAAGTATTAATGGTGGAAGGAGCCGAGTCGCCGGTCATTGAGACGGTACCTAGACGCGGATACCGATTTGTTGCGCCTGTGCAGGAGGTACTGGAAGCGGGGGATAAAGCGGAAGTGGCAATAGCGCGTGACGGCGACGGCCGACCGGTGGATAAGGTGGAGATGCGTGGCGCCAAGGCTCGATCCGCACCGATTTGGGTGCTGGGGACGGTCGTGGCCGCGCTCGCCGCGGGACTGATGGCTTGGGAGATCATGGCCCAGCCCGCGGTGCCGAGAGTTTTACGCGTGGTGCAGCTCACCCATGTGGGATTGGCCGCGGCGGCCTTGTCGGACGGGACTCGCCTTTATATCGCTGAGCAGAAAGGAGCGGTTTCCAGCATTGCGCAGGTACCTCTGGAGGGGGGCGATCCCGTGCCCATTGTCACGCCCTTCCGCAACACCCGCCTTCTGGACGTCTCGCCCAGCCGCTCCCAGTTATTGGTGGGAAGTTTTGAATCGCTGGGCGACCCCAAGCAAATGTGGACACTGCCTCTGACCGGTGGACCTCCGCGCCGCCTCGGCAACCTGACTGCCGAGTCCGCGAAATGGTCACCGAACGGCGCCCAAATCGCCTTTGAGGGGTATGATGGAGGCCTTTACCTGACCAACCCAGACGGTTCCGATGTCCACAAGATTCTGGACCTGGGGGGTGGCGTGGATGCATGGTCGCCTGACGGACGCGCAATTTGCATAACGCGCACCAATCAGGCCAAGGGCGGCATGTCGCTCTGGGAGGTGCAAGCAGATGGAACCAACCTTCATCCCTTTCTGCCCGAAAGGCAAAATCTAGGTGCGCGTTGGGGTGAAGGTCAGGGTCATGGATGCTGGACCCCGGACGGGAAATACTTTTTCTTCCGTGAGGCTTTTTATTCCCGCAACATCGGAATTTGGGCGATGCCGGAGGGAAAGCGCCTTTGGCCACTTCCGCGGCCCGAGGCTACGGAGGTTTACGCCGCGGCGTTCGATGTGGACAGTTTGATGGTGGATCCCGCCGGCCGGCGCCTTTATTGGGTTGGCCACGCCGCCACCCGGGAGCTGGTACGCTACGATCAACGCCTTCGGCAGTTCATCCCCTTTCAGCCCTCGTTGCCGGGACCCCCCGTTTGGTCGCCGGATCAGAAGTGGGTCGCCTATGTCACGCCGGACGCCTGCCTGTGGAGGGCCCGGCCCGACGGCAGCGACCGCCTGCAATTGACCTTTCCTCCCGAGCAGGCTTTTGGCGCCGGCTGGTCGCCCGATGGAAAAAAAATTGTGTTTCACGGCCTCTCGCCCGGGCAACCGGGAAAAATCAAAATCATTTCTGCCGAGGGAGGCGAGATCCAGACCCTGTTTGCGGGTGAGGCAACCGGAGAGAATTGCGCACAATGGTCGCCGGAGGACAGCACTTTGCTATTCGAACGAACCTGGCTGGATCAGAGCGGAAACACCACGCGCTCCGCCCTGTTTACCTGGAACCTGGAAACCCATCACCTGACGGAGTTGCCGGGCAGCGAGAATTTGGCCTGTCCTTCCTGGTCTCCGGACGGCCATTACGCGACAGCGCACGCGAGTGACTATCGCGCGCTCCGCCTCTTCGATTTTCGCTCGCAACGTTGGCGGGTGATTGCCCGGGGAGGATACCTCAACGGGCCGTCGTGGAGCCGTGACAGCAAATCGATTTTTTTCCAGGACTCCGCTCATGGCGAAGATCAGCCCATTTATCGTCTCTCCCTCGCGACCGAAAAGGTGGAGGAGGTGGCCAGCCGCAACCAGCTTTTACGCGCCGACATCGGCCGGTACACGTTCACGGGCCTTGACCCTCAGGACCATCCGCTCGCC
>JASHTO010000102.1 GCA_030040515.1 Terriglobia bacterium | reverse complement strand
TCGCTGGAGTTCGCCAGCACGTCGGTGACGGTTAAATCGCCGTAGGGCTTGTGGTCATGAATGATGTGGCCCGCCAAAAGAATCCCGCCGTTTTCGCAATTGATGACTTCCTGCGGGTTGGTGAGATTCTCTTCCAGCGCTGCGGCCAGCGTCACCGCCTTGAAGGTTGAGCCCGGCTCGTAAATCCAACCCACCGCGCGGTCCAGGCGTGCCGAAGGCGGACCCGCGTCAACGTTATTGGGATCAAACGTGGGTTGATTGGCAAGAGCCAGAATTTCGCCCGTGGAGGGATTCTGCACAATGGCCACTCCGCCTGCGGCCTGCGACCGCTCCACTTCCTCCGCCAGAGCTTTTTCCGCAATGTACTGGATTTTCTCGTCCAGGGTCAGAATCACATTCTTGCCCGGCACTCCCGGCCATTCAGAGCTGCTGAAGGTTCGCCGGCGCGCGTCGGAAGCCAGCAGCACGCGGCCTGGCTTGCCCTTGATGGCGTCGTTGAGTGAGTACTCGATGCCGCCCAGGCCGCGATCATCCAGGCCAACGTAGCCAATGGCCTGCGCGGCCAGTTCCCCGTGCGGGTAGAAGCGCTTGGTCTCACGCTGGAAATAGATTCCCTTCAAGTCCAGGTCGCGAACGCGAGCCGCTTCCGCCGGCGTTACCCGGCGCTTCACCCAGCAGAAGGAATGCGTGGTCTCGAAGTGGGCGCGAAGTTCGGCCGCGTCCACCCCCAGGACGGGCGCGAGCAGCGATGCCACCATCTTGGGCTCAGCCAATTCACTGGGTACGGCATAAATCGAGTCCACGCCCAGGCTCATCGCCAGGGGATTCATCTGCCGGTCGTAAATGATGCCGCGCTGTGGAGCAATTTCCAGGGTGCGCTGTTGCTGACGTTGCGCGCGCGCCAGAAGCTCCACGTAATTGATGACTTGAAAATAGTAGAGGCGGGCCACCACCGCGCCGAACCAGAGAAAACAAATCCCACCGAGAATCAGTCGCCGTCGTTCGGCCGACGGACGGGACCGATCGGACTTCGCGGTGCGAGATTCGGGCTTGCGTCTTGCCATCTTGGCTTCTATCTCGCCGGCCTGTTGACCTGCTTTTGACGGCGGTATCGGCCAGCCTGCCGATTCCGCCGCGGCGGGACCGGCGCTACGGCCCGATTGAAATGTCTCCACCCTTTGCGGAGAAGTTGCGCGCCAGCTCCGGCGGTTCACTGCTTGCCGTCGCCCGCACGTCGTCCACCTGAATCACCTGCTTCGGGCTGGGCGAGACCATGCCAAGCCGGGTCCGCGCCAGCGTGTCAATCCTTTCGGGATCGGCGAGCGCCGCCTGCTCCAGCCGGAGCTGATGGTTCTGTTCTTCCAGCGTCGCGGACTCGGCCTTGAGCTGCTCGATCTGATAGCCGTTCCGCACGCATTCGAAATGCTGGTATGCGAGTAGGAGCACAAAAAGGAAAACCAGAATGCCCAATCCGAGCAGACTGAAACATTCACGCCGACGCTCCCTGTCAACTTCCCGCACCAGGCGGGAATTGTCGATGTGCTTCACATAGTAAAATTCCGGGAAATTCGCCCGGCCCGCGGCCGGAACATTTCTAGGACGCCGATTTCCCCTCGGTAATGTGACTGCTGCGGTAGCCATTGAATTAACGGGATACGGGACACGGGTTAAGGGATAAGGGAAAACAATCCGAGATCCGGAATCCGCGATTGGTCTTCAGTCCTTTGTCCTTAGCTCCTTTTCTCTACTCCCGACTCCCATTCCCTAGCATTTCTCCGCCGCCCGCAGCTTGGCGCTGCGTGCTCTGGGATTGCTGCGGATTTCTTCTTCGCCCGGGCGAACAACTTTTCGCGTCAAAATGGTTGCCCGGCCTTCGCCCTGCCAGCGCCGGAAGGCTTGCTTCACCCGGCGGTCTTCCAGCGAGTGGAAACTTAGGATCACCACCCGCCCTCCCGGCCGCACAACCGTCAGGACGCGGCCGAGAAACTCGTCGAGATTTTCCAACTCCTGATTCACGGCCAGGCGGAGCGCCATAAAGGCACGCGTGGCCGGATGAATTTGGTGGAGGCCCGCCCGGGAGGGGATCGCTCGCGTCACCACCTGCGCCAGTTCGGTGGTTACTCGATACGGACGGGCCTTCACAATGGCTCGCGCGATTCGGCGCGAGTGGCGCTCTTCCCCCAACTCGAAAAAAATATCTGCCAGATCACGTTCCGGGGCGCGATTCACAAGGTCAGCGGCAGTCGTTTCCGATTCAGGATCCATTCGCATGTCCAGCGGACCCGGCAGATTGAAACTGAAACCTCGCGAAGCGTCGTCAAGCTGCATCGAGCTCAAACCCAGGTCGGCGATTACCCCGTCAACCGGCGGCAATCCGCTCGCCGCGTGCAATTCGTCGATTTGAGCGAAATTCCCGTGCTGCATCATCAGCTTCCCGCTGAATTCGGCCAGTTTGACCCTGGCCGCTTCCACAGCGTTGGGGTCGCGGTCGATCGCCAGCAGGCGACCGCTCCCCAGTCGCTTCAAAATTTCCTGCGCGTGCCCGCCGCCCCCCAACGTCGCGTCGATGTAGTTCCCATCCGGCTGGATGCGGAGAAAATCGAGGGCCTCGTGCAAAAGCACAGGAACATGGAGTTCTCGGGAAATGGGATACGGGATACGGGGTACGGGCTGTGATTCTGCATGTTCATCGCCAGCAAATCGCTTCCCGCTGGAGCCCGTTTCGCGCTTCGTGTCGTCCCGCTGCACCGAAGTGCCATCCCAACCTCAAATTTTGATTTCTGGTTCCCGTGTACCGTCTCCCGTCTCCCGTATCCCGTAAATCAAATTCCCAGCCCGCCCAGGGCATCCATCTCTTCATCCGGGAACGGCTCCGTCATGGGCTTGCGCCGCCGCTCCGTGTTCCAGACTTCCAGGTATTCCTCCAGATGCCCGACCACGTCCACTTCCCCCTGCATGCCCGCCGACTGCCGCAACCGCGCGGGAATCAGGATGCGCCCCTGCGAATCGGCCGTGGACATCTGGCCCCAGTAGTTCGTGCGGTCCAAAAAATCTTTTTTGGCTTTGTTCATGGAAGGCAAGGGAGCTAGCTTCGCTTCGAGCTTCACCCACACCGAAAGTGGATAGATACGCACCGACTTGCCGTCCAGGCTGGTGACAAAAAACTCCTGCCCGTACTTCTCGTCCAGCTCGGACTTGAAAGCGGTGGGTATTTTGAGGCGGCCTTTCCCATCCACCGTTGCCGGAATGTTCCCTCGAAACATTTATTCCGCTCCGTGCCGTTTCTGACACCAATTGCCCTCGAATTTTCACTCTTTACCTTTTTCTACCACTTCTGGCCACTGAATATAAAATTCTCAAAAATCGTTGTCAAGTGTTTTTTTCAGATTTTTTAACAGGTTACGGGCGGCCGTCTCAGGTCAGGCTCATAAATGCTTCATTGATTTCATTCCTTCCAATTCTATCCTGAAACTCACCCATTTTCTAGGACAACCACTGCCTCTCCTACGAAGCAACCTTCCCACAAATAGAATGCTCCAGCTTTTCGAAAAATAGTAGCAGCTTCTTCGCCGGAGAGAAACACGAAACCCACCCTTCGGGTTTCGCCTGGCGCGAGCGGTTCTTTGAGCAATGGCCATCCGTCATATCCGGAACCGGACGAGGCCTTGGAAACACTACAGAGGCAACCCCAACCCAGTCGTTTGGTTAATTTCGCAGCCGGATAGAGTGTGACTTCAGCAACGAGCTCCGGAACGGCGTTCTGTAACTTCTCGGAAAGAGTGGGCATGCAGGCCTATTGTAAATCGAAAGGCGGTGAGCACAACCAAATTTGTGAGGCATTCCGGGGCTGGCGCAGACATTCTTCGCAATGCCTGAGTTTCGGGGGCACAAGTGGGGCACAGAACGGATTAGCGCGGGAAATTTTGGAAAACGCAGGCATCAAAGGCGTGTCTGCGCCAGCCCGAGTCACTTGCACGCCCCCAATTGCGAACGCTCCATCATCGTGGTAAGGTTGCACGCCTCAGCAAGGAATCTGCCGGGGACAACCCCGATCGACTCGGAGGATCACGATGTTGCCCAAAATCACTCGCCGCACGGCTTGCCAACTCATCGCAGGAGCATTTCCCGCGCTGAGGCTCGCCGTGGCGCAGCACGAACCGCCGCCCGGAATCGAGATTCAGACGGGGTCGTTCGAAGGCACGCGCGCCTCGCTGGCCAAGTACGAGATTCCCGAGTGGTTTCGCGACGCCAAGTTCGGCATCTGGGCGCACTGGGGGCCGCAGTCGGCCATCGAGCAGGGCGATTGGTACGCGCGCAACATGTACATGCAGGGCTCGCGGCAGAACCTCTACCACTGCGAGCACTACGGCCACCCATCCAAGTTCGGCTACAAGGACACCATTCCGGCCTGGAAGGCTCAGGATTTCGATCCCGTCCACCTGATCGACATGTACAAGAAGGCGGGCGCGAAGTATTTCATGAGCATGGGCGTGCATCACGACAACTTTGACCTGTGGAATTCCGCGCACCAGCCCTGGAACGCCGCGCAAATGGGGCCGAAGAAGGACATCGTGGGATTGTGGGCGCAGGCCGCGCGCGACGCGGGCCTGAAGTTCGCCGTGAGCGAGCATCTGTGGATCAGCTACAAGTGGTTCTCCGTGAATCATGACCATGACGAAACGGGACCCTACGCCGGAGTTCCCTACGATGGCGCCGACCCGAAGTACGCGAGCCTTTATATCGGCGCCGACCAGGTGTGGGCAAAAGATCTGGAGTGGAGCGAGACCGGCATCCCGCTCTGGTGGAAGCGCCACTGGTTCATGCGCATGAAGGACCTGATCGATAAGTACCAGCCGGACCTGCTCTACACCGACGGCCCGCTGCCTTTCGAGGATTACGGCCTGAGCATCATCGCACACCTTCACAACACCAGCGCCAGGCGCAATGGCGACCGCGTGGAATCCGTTTACACCTGCAAGCGCGTGGAGGACTCCGAGCAGGGCACCGCCACGCTCGACATTGAGCGTGGAATCGTGAGCGGCGTCTGGCCACGCCCCTGGCAAACCGACACCTGCATCGGACAGTGGCATTACATGCTCAGCCAGCAATACAAAAGGCCCAAAACCATCGTCGACATGCTCGTGGACATCGTCAGCCGCAACGGCAACCTGATGCTGAATTTCCCCCTCCCCGCGCGCGGCATGCTCGATCTGGAA
>JASHTO010000101.1 GCA_030040515.1 Terriglobia bacterium | reverse complement strand
GCGGAGTTTTGCGCGGCGACGCTCCGCCCCCCCTCCGCTTCAAACACGCGCGCCAGAACGTTCAGCCGGTAAGCCCGCCCCGCGAATCGGGTGAGATTCAGATTCAGCTCAGCATTGCCCTTGTCGTCGGTAATCGTTGCGGCCAGGTCTTCGTGGTAGGGCTCTTTCACCACTTCGCCGATTTGGAAGCGATAGTCGGGATACTTGTTATAGTGCGGCAGAACGGGAGAAAGATTGAGCTCACCCTCCACCCGGCGATTGCCGGCGGGCTCGCCGAACAATTGCATGGCATTGACGCTCGCCTTCACGTCATTGGGTGTGAGCCAGCCAGGAAAGTTGCGGTCCGAGAGGTCGAGCCGCACCTTCATGCGGTCGGGCTCAAATTCCTGCACGTTGAACGAAACGCTGCCCAGCATCTCGCGCTGCTGGTTGTCCTTGGGCAGCCAGGCAACGGCCTGATAGGTTCCGGTGGGAGATTCAGGCTGGGTGGCGAAGGTGATTTCGTCGAAAGCGGTTTCCGTGAGCTTGATTTTGTCGCGCCGCACCACGTTGCCGCGCGGGTCGCTGGTCTCAACATCGACGGAGAGCCCGGTGAGCGATGATTTCCAGTCCGCGGTGCGCGTAATCATGCCGATGTGGGCGGTCTCGCCTGGCCGGTAGATTCCGCGGTCAGTGAAAAGATAGGCGGAGAGCTGTTTGGGTGATGTCGCGTTCTCCACTCCGCCGGTTTCAAAGCGCGAGAGATCGAGATTTCGCCCGTTTGCGCGTAGCGGCAGGAAGGAAAAGTCGGCGTCTTTTTCCACGAGGATCAGCAGCGGAGCCTTCTCGCGCCGCAACAGGGGGAGTTTGGGGAAATGCGCGAGGCCCGTGGCGTCGGTCGTGGTCGCGGCGACGGGCTCGCCGTTGCGTCCGTCAATTTCCACGCGCGCGCCGCCCACGGGCTCGCCGCGATGGAGCGATTGCACGAAGACGTCGCGGCTGCCGTCATTCGACTGCTTGACGATGAAGCCCAAATCGGTGACGAGAATGAGGCGCGAGTCTTCAATCGGCTGCTGATTGCTGTCCTCATTCTCGCCGTTATCGCTCCCCTGCGGCCTTTTGGCCACCGGCAGAGAGCGGATGTGAAGCAGGAAAAGTCCACGCTTGCTTCCGCTGTTGTCCTGAAGGTATTGGCTTAAATCAACGCTGTCGTAAAGGGGCACGCCGGGCTTCTGGCCGCGATAATCGCGGGTAACGTAGAAGCGCTCAACGATGGCGTCTTCCAGCTCGCCGAGCTGCGGCTTTGAAAAGTCCCACATCTGCGACGCCAGGTGCTGGAGCTGATTGGGAAGCACCCGCCCCACTTCGACCTGTACCTTTGCAACGTCGCGCGCGAGGTATCCCACTTTTTTGTCACCGGCGAGGGACAGCAGCGCGCCTTTGCCGAGGAAGGTGAGCGCGGGCGGGTATGGAATCACTTGAACGGTTGCGGTGTACGGCTTGCCGGAGATGTAGCCGCCCGTTCCCTCAACGCCGTCCTTTACCCATAAATAAACCCAGCGGCCCACAGGGGCATTGAATTTGAATCCGTGCGTGGTTTGGTCGCCACCGTCGGAAGGCACGTAGGTGAGGGGAAGCGACTGCGACTTGGCCAGGATCTCATTTCCGACGTCCGTTTCGTCGCCCCAGTTGTAAGGCTCTTTGTCGTCCGCAGTCTGCCGAGGACTGCGGACAGGCAGCAGGTAAGCGGAAACCAGGCCGGTAAAGGCCTGCTCCGGCACCGGCGATGAGCTGGTGAAGAGCAGCACTTGCTCGGGCTCGTAGCGGGCGTTATCCACCAGGGTCATTTGTGCGCCGTCGAAGCGCAGGCTGGTGCGCCCGGGAATCGCCACCACGGCCTGAAGTTCCTGGCCGGTCTCGTTCCCGCCCCGCGCTGCCCGAATGCCCTTGGCGATGGCGAGGGTGATGGTGGTGTCATCGCGGGGCATTTGGAGGGCGGCGGAATGGATGTAGGCGAAAAGCTTCAGCTTCTCATACACCACCGTGAAGTGTTTGCTGTCAGGAGCGAGGCCCAGGAACTCCGCGTCCTTCGCGGGCGTGAGCGAGACGTGCTCTTCAAATGTCGACGTGTCCACGGGGTGCGTGAAGCTGACCGTGGCCACCAGATTCTTCTGAGTAGGGTTCTGCGGGTCCTGATAAAACTTGCTTTCGGTGATTTTTGCAGCAAACGGCTGGGTCGTGAAATCGAAGTCGTAGTGCTCAAGCTGCACGCCATGCGCCAGAAATCCCTTGTGCGCAAACTTGACGGTGAAGGTGGCGTCAATCGGCCAGTCGGAGCTGGGCGTGAATTGCAGGTGCTTGTCATTCACCCAGGTCCATTGGCCGGCGAAGGCAGGGGAGATTTGGATTCCTGAAGTGAGGCGCTTGTTGAGGTTAGCCAGCGGAGCCGCGGCTTCCTCGAAGTCGACGGTAAGCGGGGAAATGGTGGGGACACCGTTCTCGTTGTAGGTCGTGAGCGCCGGCTCGTTGACTTCGAATGGAACGTAATGCGGCTTTGGGCGAGTTTTGTACCAGGCGATTCCTGCCGCCACGATTACCACGGCCAGAACCGCTATA
>JASHTO010000100.1 GCA_030040515.1 Terriglobia bacterium | reverse complement strand
AGCAACACCTGCGAGTGCTTCGACTCTGAGGTAAGCCCGCCCGCCATGGCCAGCGCCTCACTAACAGTGACGTCGCCCCGCAAATCATACTTGCCGGGATGCCCCACCTGCCCAAACGCCAGAAAATAAGGTTTCTCGAAATCCTTCAAATCAACACTCACGACGGGATTAGCGAGGATTTTCGCGTAGGTGGCTCGAATATTTTGGCGGACTTCCGGCACTGTTTCCCCTTGAATGTGAAGATCGCCTACCTCTTTGAGCGTGATGTACCCGTCTGGCTGCACAGTGACCGTTTGATTGAACTCAGGTGTGAATTGAAACTGCAACTCGAGGCTGTCGCCATTCTCGATGCGATAGCGCGGATTGCGCCTCTGGAGCTCAGGGCCGTTGTCTGTTGTGTTGAGGTGGTCGACACCGTGACTGAGCGCATTCATTACCGCGTCTGACGAAATATTCTGACCGCTCTGCTGTGCAACCGCCCAGGCGCTGCACAGACCCATCAGCGCGGCGATCTGAAAGATTTTGAATTTGAAAACCACAGGTTCATCTCCTCTGCACCATTACAATGACCTGGCGCGATGTCGCTTCTCTTGTTAACCGCCCGATGGGCTGTCTCCCCCAAGTTGCGCCATGCGCGCAATTACCGGAACATTGACGCCCGGTTACCTCACCCTCGGCTCATCAACCACAACCCCGGAGCGGAAAATCAATACCTGGGCATGAGGTGCGCCAACCGCGCTCAGCGGACAGAGAGGTGGGGAGTTGCAGGCAGGAACTTTCTCGCGTAGTATTTCTGACTGTCACGACGTTCTCTCCGTCTCAAAACCATAGAGAGCGTTATGGCGGGGCGGGGCGTGAGCCATCACCTCACGCTCTGCCACTCTGCTCAAACTTTCGCTTTCTGAATCTATCGAGGCGTGCGCTCGCTCCCGACCGTCGAGGCGGTCAGGTGGGCACGCTCAGCGGTTTACCTGAAGTACGACAGCGAAGAAAATTCAACCTGGCGCATCGCGCGCTCACTCGTTGGTGTTTCTTCATCCCCTTTGAGTCCTCGCGCTGCCCACAAGGTTGCTTCTCGCGTGTAAACGCATGTTGAAGCGTAAAATTCCATCGCCTCCTCGAATGAGTCCTTTCATACCGTGCCACGCCGAACTCCGGTCCACCGAAAAATCCTCTCCACACTCATCGAACACCAGCGAGCGCCAATGGTTTCGCTGCGAACGTCAACCTCTATCCCGTAGCACATTGATGGCCTTTTTATGAGGGTCATATCCCCTTGATTCCACAAAGATGAATCGTCGCATGTGCCCTCCTGGCTCGTTTCGGACGCGAAAAAATTACACGCCCGCTGCAAATGTGAACCCAACCCTGCTTCTCTTCCGAAACCATTCCGACGGGCCATCTCGCACCTCAAGCGTGAGAGCATATCATCATATCCATATTAATCAAGTGTGAATTATATACTCTAAGGCATCAACCTGACGGGCAATTCCCCATTCTTTCCCGCTAACCGTGGTCAGGTGGATCCTCTATGACCGTGTACAAGATTAAAGGGACGGAATCGGCGGAGGTTGGTTTGCCCGGCGCGGTAGGATCGCACCGAGACCCGTAGGACTTGTTGCGCTCCCGCCGATTTCGAGCAAGATAAGGAGCTTGAATGTACATGGAGTAGTACGTGCTCCGCAGATCCTGGAGCGAATTCCCATATGCCACCGTGGCGGTGTCGGAAATCCCCAGGAGCAGTCAGCCATTGTCGACCCGGAGAACTGGTGAAGCTGGGCACGCCGGAGAAACCAGTGATTTCCCAGAAGCGCTCTCGCAGGACGTTGCCCCTGATTTTGAGGCGGGCGCGTTTCCCGGTTGCCGCAATCCCAACCTTGCGTTAACTTATGAGAGTCTGGGAAGCTATGATCCCGATTGTGCAGGAATACCGCTTCGCAACGACTATGTGGGAAGATACCTCGGCGTCAGTGAAAATCTCGGCGGCCAGCCGCGGCGCGCCCCGCGCGCTCCCAGTCCCCGAACCCTCCGGTGTCGAGAGAGAGCCCGCGCCCATTGGAGCCGCGCCGCAAGCGTCGCACGGCCTGCTGAGCGAGATTCCGTCGCCTTCCCGGCGCCTGTGGTTCGGCCTGGGTGTAACGCTCGTCATTTTTGCGGTTTTTGCTTCCTACACCATTCGCGAGATCCGCTGGCTCCAGGACTTCCAGGTCAACGTGGTGCAAAAGAATCGCAAGGCTTCCTTGCAGCTCTTGGGAATACAGGATGACATCTACCAACTTGCCGTGTCCCTTCGCGACATGACGCTTCCCGAGAGCCGCTACCCGATTTACTACTGGAAGGGCAGGTTTGCCGATCTCCGCGCGGACATGGACCAGCGCCTTGTCTTGGAGGCTCAATACACCGCCAGCACTCCCGCTGGCGATCAGTTGAGGCGGCAACTGCGCGAGATTCTCGACAACTTCTGGCAGCTTGCCGACGTGGCCTTCAGGCTGGCGGACCAGGGCCACGAGGATTCCGCCCGTTATATGATTCGCTCGCAACTCGAAGAGCAGCACGAAACGATATCCCGCGTGGTGTCGCAACTGCTGGACTTGAACGACCGGGCACAACAAGAGGCGGGCCAGCGTGTGAGCCTGGTGTATGAGCGGGTTTCCGGAGATATTCTGCTGCTCATTGGCGTGCTTTTCCTCGTGGCTCTGGGCACGGGGCTTTACACCCTGCAGGCCAATCGCAAAACCTTCCTGCACCTTCACGACCTGGCAGGACAGCTTCAGGCGCAGTCCGAGCAACTGCGCACGCTCTCCTGGAAACTCATCGAGGTCCAGGAGCAGACGCTCCGCCACGTGGCGCGGGATTTGCACGACCATTTCGGCCAGATCCTCACGGCGATCGGTGCGATGCTGGGGCGGGCGGGCCAGAAAACTCTGGACAAGGATCCGGTTTTCATCCAGGATGTGCAGGCTGTCAAGAAAATTGTGGAAGACACCTTACAAAGCGTCCGCGACGAGTCGCAAATCTTTCGCCCGGCCATCCTGGATGATTTTGGGTTGCCCCAGACCCTGGAGTGGTTTGGAGAACAATTTTCACGGCAAGCGGGAGTTCATGTGCATTTTCGCGGGAGGCTCTCGGAAAAGCTCATATCCCCGGAAATCGCGATCCACGTCTATCGCATCGTACAGGAGGCTCTGAGCAATGTGGCCCGGCATTCGGGCGCGCAGGAGGCGTGGATAACACTTGAAGAAGTAGCGGAACAACTGAACCTGGAAGTTCGGGATAACGGCTGCGGCTTCGCGATGGAGAACGATGTTAAGAGGGGAGCGGGCCAAGGCATCGGATTGATGGGAATGCGCGAGCGCGCCGAACATCTGAACGGTTCGCTTTCTGTCCGTTCCGCGCCCCACAAGGGCACAACGATCCGCGTGCAAGTTCCGCTTCCCCGTCCTGCCCTGCACCCGATGGTGGAGGAAGGGAGATAAAAAGTGACTGTGCCCGGAACGGGAAGGAAAATCCGAGTCTTGCTGGCGGAGGATCACACGCTTGTCCGCCAGGGGTTCCGCCGCATCCTGGAGGATGAGCCGCGCGTCACCGTGGTGGGAGAGGCGCGCACGGGCCTGGAGGCGATCAACCTCTGCAAGAACCTTAAGCCGGAGGTAGTGATCATGGACCTCTCCATGCCCGAGCTGGGCGGCTTGGAAGCCACGGGGGAAATCCTCAAAAACGACCCCGAGGTCAAAATCCTCATCCTCAGCATGTATTCGAACGAGGCTTATATCCGCAAAGCCTTCGATCTGGGCGCCAAAGGCTACATGCTGAAAAACGCGCTGGAAATGGACCTGAATCGTGCCGTGAAAGCCCTGGCCGAA
>JASHTO010000099.1 GCA_030040515.1 Terriglobia bacterium | reverse complement strand
CCACGCCATCCGCAGCGCCGTGGCGGACGCGGGCTGGCAGCTTGCGGACGTCGACTTCATGCTCTTCGCCACGCTCAGCCCCGACCATTTTTTCCCCGGTTCGGGTTGTTATGCGCAATCGCTTCTCGGGCTTCCCAACATCCCTGTCATGGATGTGCGCAACCAGTGCTCGGGCTTCGTTTACAGCCTGGTGGTGGCCAACGCCCTGATCGCCAGCGGACAATACAACAAGGTGGTAATCGTCGGCGCGGAGATTCACTCGCATTGCCTCGAAGTGCCGGAGACCAACAGCGAAGTCGCGGTGCTCTTTGGCAATGGCGCGGCGGCCGTGGCGCTGGAGGTGAGCACAACGCCCACCATCCTCGCCTCCGAGCTGCACGTGGATGGCAGCGGAGCGGACGCGCTGAAGATGGAGGTATTCGATAACAGTCGCCGGCCGTTCCTCACCTTCGACGACCTCCAGAATCGCCGCCACATTCCGGTGATGGACGGCATCCGCGTGTTCCGCCGCGCCGTGGTGGAAATGACCGCGACGGCCAAGGCTCTGGCGGCGAAAGTGGGGAAGAAGGTTGAAGACTTCGATTTAATCATCGCCCACCAGGCCAATCTGCGCATCGTGGAAATGCTGCGGCAGCGTCTGGGCCTTCCCGCGGAGAAGATGTTCAACAACATTCAGACGCGCGGAAACACCACCGCCGCGTCCATTTCGCTGGCCATGGTTGAGGCGCGCGAGGCGGGAGTGCTGAAGCGCGGACAATGGGTGCTGCTCCTCACTTTCGGCAGCGGCTTCACCTGGGGTGGGGCGGTGGTTCGGTATTGACGCCGAGGCGCGCCAACGCGTGATGGGGCCGTCGATTTTTGTCCTTGACCTCGCCCGCCGGGTGGCGTCTAATTTACCTGATGGATTCGTGGCAGGCGTGACGTAGGCATACCGCTACAAAGGGAGGGACCTATGGAGCACCATTCTCGGCGTGAATTCCTGAAATCCGGACTTGCTGCCGCGGCCCTGGCGGGCGCGGGAAGCATTCCCTTGCTGGCCTCGCGCCCAACCGCGACGGACTGGGTGACCCTCGGAAAATCGAATGTCAAGGTGACGCGCCTGGCGTTTGGCACGGGCACATTCGGCGGAAAAGTGCAGCGCGAGCTGGGGCAGCAAGAATTCACGCGCCTGGTTCGCTACGCCTACGACCGCGGCATCCGCTTCTTTGAGACGGCCGAATCCTACGAAGGAATGCACGAAATGTTGGGCATCGCGCTCCAGGGGATTCCGCGCGACAGCTACAAGTTGATGTCGAAGATCACCACGCACGGTGACGTTGACCCGCAGGAGAAAATCGACGAGCTGCGCAAACTCGCGAAGACCGATTACTTTGACATCATGCTGCTTCACTACCAGCACGTGGCGACCTGGCCCACGGACAGCACGCGCTGGCAGGACGGCATTATGGAGATGCAGCACAAGCAAGCCATCATCGCGCACGGAGCCAGCGTGCACGGCCTCCCCGCGCTGCGCCAGTGCCCCCAAAGCCAGTGGCTGCAAGTGGCCATGATCCGCATGAACCACAAGGGCGTGCGGATGGATGCGGAGAACTTTGACACCAAAGGCCTGGGCGATGTGAAAGAAGTCACGACCTACGTGAAGGAAGTCCGCAAGAACGGCATGGGCGTGATCAGCATGAAGCTCGCCGGCGAGGGCCAGTTCACCGCGCGCGCCGACCGCCAGGCCGCCATGCGCCACGCCTTCCGGGTGGCCGGAGTGAATTGCGTCACCGTCGGCTACAAAAACACCGGCGAAGTGGATGAAGCCATCGAGAATTTGAATCTGGCGCTGGCGTAGGGCCAAGATTCTGGTGCGCTGTCTTCCGAGTCATTGGAAGGCCGCAGCGGCGGGTTTAACCCCACAAATTCCGCAGTAGCGGCATACGCATCAGGATCGTGAATTGAACTTGCCGCTACAATGATAGAATTTCGCAGTGCCCACGCCACATTTTACTCGCAAGCGCAACCGCTTGCCTCTGCAGTCCTATGTCGGTCGCCAGTGGTATTTCATCACGCAATGCTCAGGTTTGGGGCAGCTCTATTTTGCCAGCTCGGCTGTTGTTGCGCTTCTGCTGAATCTGCTGCGTACTCAATGCTTGATTCATCATTTTGATGTCTATGCTTATTGTTTCATGCCCAATCATTTGCATCTGGAGTTGGTCGGCCTCTCAGACGAATCGAATGTCATCACACTCCTCCATGACTTTAAGGGAATCGCCACATCCCGGGTCCGCACTCTCGGCATTCGGAACCTTTGGCAAAAGAGTTTCTATGACCACATCCTAAGTGGAGATGACGATCCGAAAGCCTTGGCTTGGTACATTTTCAACAATCCCGTATGAAAGGGAATGATGAAGGAGCCACGCGATTGGCCCTACTCCGGTTCCTGGATGTTTGATTGGACGAGAGCCGTGGGTCCCATTCAGAACTATAATCCACTCTGGAGGTAGCGGCGGGTTCACCCCGCCATTACCCCTGATGGCGGCATAGGTCGCCTGATGGCGAGATAAACTCGCCGCTACGTGTGTCAGGTGTCCGCGTCGATGGCCTATACCCCCTACACCGCCCGGTACCTCCCGCCGCCGTGGAATTCCAGGAACCCCATGTCCCGCAGGACCTGTAATTGCTGGCGGATCTTGTCGCGCACGTGGCGGTTGGCGGGGTGCAGCCTGGCGAGTTGGGTTTCGAAGGCGTAGACGTCCTGAAGGGTAAATTCGGTCCGCCGGAGGCTGCGCACAATGTTGAGAACGTCGAGCGTCCACCCGCGCGCGTCGTGCTTGATTCTTTCCAATGGGCGCAGGCGAGCGTACTGCTGGCGAACTGCGTGCGTGCTTGAAACGACTCCAGCCGTTACCATGCGGATCCGTGCGTCGGGCGGGATGTTGCCAAGCAGGATGTTGCACCCCACCCAGTTCGCCCGACGCGCCGTCGGCGCGAGAGGTTTTCGTTTCTCGATTGCCGAAAGCGAATAGGCGAATCGAGGCACGATTTCCAAATCGATGACATGCCAGCCGGGACGGTCGTAATGGAGCGCAAACAGGTTGGGGGTGTGGCCATGAACTATGGCTTTTCGCATCGCTTCATAACCCGCGTCGACGATTTTGGCGGCGAGAGCCGTCGAGCGGCTCTTCAGTTGGAATGGCTCCTCGCATTGAGGACAAACGAAGTCAATGGCCTGGCGATTGGGCGCGGACCTTGAAAGGTGGTTTGAGTCGCAAGCGGGACAAAAAAGGTATTCCTCTCCCCACGCTTCGGTCACGACCCGTGCTTGTTGCGCGGCGCTTTTGTAGGAGCCGGCCAACTTGCCGGGCATTGCCAGGTTCATGCCCGTATTAGATCACAGCTTATCGGGCGAGATAAATCTCCGTCTCCGTCTTGATGACAGTGAAGACGGATTCGGAGGATTTGGAGCTTTGCTGGAAGGCTTGCCAGGCTTCCTCGAGCGAAAGTGCTTCGACAGAATAGATGACTTCGCGGCGTGCAGTGCCGATAAAGTAAAACCTGCATTCACGCTGAACGAGTTTGGTGTGTGGCGCCATCCGGTGCGAAAAACCCTGCGGATCGGATCGATCCATAAAAGGCAGAACGGCGTCAAGACTAGGTGCATAACCTGCGGCATGAAAACCTACGGCTACAAGTTCATCCAGCAGGCGGCGAACGCCTAGCCAGGCAAAATCAAAATTGAATTCAATGCCAAGTGCCGCCCGGCCGATTCGCAGCGCGACGATTGCGGTCGTACCGCTTCCCGCAAACGGATCGAGGACTAGGTCGCAAGGATTCGAAGCGGCGAGGACGATTCTTTCCAGCAAGGCCAGTGGTTTCTGTGTGGGGTGCTTGCCGAGGCGCTTTTCCGCGCGCTCGGGCGCGGCAATCTGCCATATACTCTTCATCTGCTTCCCGCCGGCCATTTCTCTCATAAGGTCATAATTAAACGTGTGTTTGCTCCTGGAATTCTTCGCGGCCCAGATAATCGTTTCCGTGGCGTGGGTGAAATACCGGCACGACAGGTTCGGCGGCGGGTTGGGCTTGACCCAGGAAATGTCGTTCAGGAGCTTCATGCCGAGCTGCTGCATGGCGAAGCCAACGGAATGGATCACGTGGCTGGTGCCGCTCACCCAGATGGTTCCGTTGGGTTTCAGGACGCGCTGGCAGGCAGCGAGCCACTGGCGATTAAACTCATGATTAGCGTCGGGGCCCTGCGAGCGGTCCCACTGGCCCTTATTCACGGAGACCATTTTGCCCGCGTGGCAGGTGATTCCGCCGTTGGAAAGGAAATTCGGCGGGTCGGCGAAGATCATGTCCACGCAGTTTTCGGGAATGGCCGCGAGAATTTCCAAGCAATCGCCCTGATAAATCTTGATGTGGTGCTTGGGGTCGTGAAACACCGGCTCGGGCAATCTACTTTGGATTGGTGATGGATGATTTCCGATGGAAATTCTCCCCGTTTCTCGCAGTTTGGGCGCGGAGCGCTTTGGAGTGCGGCCGCGAAGCCATGGACCGGCTGGTCCAGGGCGAAGCTGCCGCTTTTCTTTCCCTGCCTTAAGGCGCGCGGAATATACGAAAGGGAAAGCGGGAGCGGCTGCTCCCGCACTCCAAAGCGCCTTCGGCGCAATCTCGGATCGTTGATCGCGCGCTGTTTGTTGTCAAGGCGATCCATAGTACATTGTCGATCAATTCGATAATCTTGATCATGGAGTGGATCAACATAGGGATCGGTACGTAGGATGTGGTTCGCGAACCGCCCCAAGGGCGCATCGCGATGCGCCCCTACACCATGCGTGCTTCGCCGCTTGCAAGCCTCCGCCTGCTCTGTCACCATGAAAATCAACCTATGCGGTGGATTGAATCGCCGGTTGATCCGGAATCGGTGCGGCGGCTTGAGCGCGAGCTTAAACTCTCGCCGCTTGTGGCGCGGTTGCTCGTGCTGCGTGGAATTACCGAGCCCGTGGCGGCGCAGGCTTTCCTGAACCCCGCGCTTTCGCAGCTTCACGCTCCTGAACTGATGGCGGGAATGCGCGAGGCGGCCGAGCGGCTGCGGCGGGCGATTGCGCAGCGCGAAAAAATCCTGATCTACGGCGACTATGACGTGGACGGCACCATGGCCGTGGTGGTGCTTCTCACCGCGCTGCGCATGTTGGGGGCGGAGGTCGAGGCGCACATTCCGCACCGGCTGACGGATGGCTACGGCATGCGCGCGCCGGTGGTGGAAGAGGCCGCGGCCCGTGGATTCCGCGTGGTCATCAGCGTGGACACAGGGATTCGTGAGCATGCGGTGCTGGCGCGCGCGCGCGAGCTGGGCGTGGATTGCATCGTTACGGACCATCACTTGCCGGGGGCCGAACTACCTCCGGCTTGCGCCATTCTGAACCCGCGCCGGGCGGACTGCCGGTATCCTGAAAAGGGCCTGGCCGGCGTGGGTGTAGCCTTCAAACTGGCCCAGGGAATTCTGGGGGAGCGGCTCAGCGGGCGACTGCTGGAATCCTTCCTGAAAATCGTCGCCATTGGCACTATCGCTGACGTGGTTCCGCTGCTGGGGGAAAATCGCGTCATCGCGCGCTTTGGCCTGGAAGCGCTGCGGCGGCCCGCGCAGTCCGGCCTGGCGGCGCTCATCGAGCTTGCGGGCCTTGCGGATCGCGAAATCACCGCCGGGGATGTGGCCTTCCGCATCGCGCCGCGCCTGAACGCCGCGGGGCGAATGGAGGACGCGCGCGACGTCATCAACCTCTTCACGCTTGCGGATGCGGCGCGCACTCGGGAAATCGCCGAGCGGCTGGACAGCCTA
>JASHTO010000098.1 GCA_030040515.1 Terriglobia bacterium | reverse complement strand
TCCGTTCCCGAGCACGGCACCTACACCATCGTCGCCCGCCTTCAAGACACCGACAACCAGAACGGAACGAAGATCAAAGACTCCGAAGGCACGCTCGAAGGCCCGGGCAAAAGCGACAAGAGCATGGCCAAGGACGCGGGCGTGGGCGCGCTGGGCGGCGCCGCCATTGGCGGCATCGCGCACGGCGGCACGGGAGCACTCTACGGCATGGCCATCGGCGCCATCGGCGGCGTGATCTACGGCTTGGCCAAGAAACATCAGGGTCCGCTGCTGCCTCCGGGCACCGAACTGAGTTTCGTTCTCGACCAGACCTTCCTTTCCAAGACCATCAAGCCGCCACCGCCCTCGAATTCCTCGTCGCAATAGCCACTGTAGCGGCGCTCGATGAGCGCCGGACGGCGGTCGTAGACCGCCGCTACAGCTTATTCACAATGTCTCCCAGAATCTGCCTTCCGTGGAATCGCCCGTTCTCAATGAAGATTTCATTGGTGTCCATTCCTGCGATAATCACTCCGGCGAGATAGATTCCCGGCACGTTGCTTTCCAGCGTTTCGGAATTGCAGTGCGGGCGCTGAGTCTTGGAATCGATCTCCACGCCGATGTCTCGCAGGAAATGGAAATCAGGATGGTAGCCGGTGAGAGCGAATACAAAGTCGTTTTCCAGGCGCAGCGTTTCGCCGTTTTTCCTCTGAACGCACAGCGCCCCCACGGAAATCTCCTTCACCACACATTCCGGCAAGGCGCGAATTGAGCCTTCCTTGATGCGATTCTCGACGTCGGGGCGAATCCAGTATTTGATGTGCGAGCTGAGCGTCGGGTCACGATAAATAACCGTCACTTCGGCGCCGTGCCGCCACAAATCGAGAGCCGCAACCGCAGCGGAGTTGGCCGCGCCAATCACCGCGATTTTGCGGCGGAAGTATGGGTGCGGGTCAGTGTAATAGTGCGAGACGTGGGGCAAATCTTCGCCGGGGATTTCCAGCAGGTTCGGCAGATCGTAATAACCCGTGGCGATGATGGCTTTTTTGGTTTGATACTCGCCGTGCCGGCCCGCAGTTGTTTCCGTCTCAACGCGGAACTCGCCGTCGCGGCCGCGAATTCCCAGGACGCGCTCTTCAAAATGAATCGGCAAGTGATAGAACTCTGCGGCGCGGCGATAGTATTCCAGCGCCTCAGCACGGTGCGGCTTGGTGTTTAAGCTGGGGAACGGCAGGTTGCCGATTTCCAGGCGCTCGCGCGTGGTGAAGAAGGTCATGGTGCTGGGGTAGTTGTAAATCGAATTCACCAGCACGCCCTTCTCAACCACCAACACGCGCAGCTTGCGCTCCACGGCTTCGATGGCGCAGGCCAAGCCGGTGGGACCCGCGCCGACGATCAGGATGTCCAAAGGTTCGTTCATGGCATCGTAGGGGCAGGCCTCATGCCTGCCCATTTTCGCATTGGTGCTGTAGGGCGGCCACCACCCGTCGCCCGAAGGCTTTGGGCCGCAGGGCGAGGGCCGCCCCTACGGCGTAAGTGTCTCATTCAATAACTCCGCCAGCTCCATCTTCACCCTTTCGTATGATTCCAGCAACTCGGGTGTGGCTTCGCGTGATTCGCTCTTCCACACAAAAACCTTTCCACCCGCGCCCTCGATCAAGACGCCGATGCCGTTTCCCAGGTGATAGCCCACGCTTCCAAACTGGCGCACGCCGCTGCCCGAAATATCCAGCAGCGCGACGAAGCCCGCCTTCTCCACGGCCGGGTAGCGCGCGAACTGCTCGAAGGTGGTGAACTGGTAGCCCGCCTTCAGCAGTCGTTCGAGACGCGCAACCTGCGCGGGGTTCAGGGGCGGGGGCGAAACGTCAGGCACGGCTGGCTCCCTACTCTCTACGGCGCGCCAATTCCCTTCGTCAGTGGGCCGGCACCGAGCCAATACATCCAAGCATCACGCCGAACGGCGTTGTTCGAGACGACCTCCGCCGTGCCGCGCACGAACTCACCCGGCAAAGCTCCGTTTACGGTTCCCTCCACCGCGTCCAGAACGCGCAGGTCCTGCGCCGGCCGGCGCAGCACGAAGATCTCGCCTCGAACCCATTTGCCTCTTTGCCCCGTGGGCCGCGCTCCGGGATATCGCCGCCGCTTGTCGAGCACCGCCGCCACGCGCGCCCTCCTCGCAAAGCGCGCGCCCAGCCGCCGCAAGTGGTGATGCAGTTCCTCGCCACGGCGCAACGTTCCGTAGACGAAGAGCAGAGGGCAAGTCATGATTTGCAATCATCCCCCGGCAAAGCCTGAAGCCTTACGGCGACCGGCCCTGAAGGAGCCTGAACACCACACAAGAACCCCTCACCCCAACTCCCCTCTTCCCTCTCCCCAAGGGAGAGGGGAGAAGGGAGAAGGGAGTTGGGGTGAGGGGTCACTTCGAACCGGTGAAAGCCTACGATGTGTTGCTTCCCGGAACCGTCAAACTCAGGCTGCCCCCTGGACAGCAGGGGGACTTCTCAGCGGATTATTCATCAGTTTTAAGAGATCAAGAGCCCCTACTGACGACTGATGGCCGACAACTGAAAACTGCTTACTCCTTTTCCAGCGATTCAATGATCTTGCGCAGCGCGGCGACGACCTCGTCCCGCTCCACGTGACCCTTGCGGAATTTCAGGACCAGCTTGAATTCCTTTGCGGGAGGAACAAAACGGAAGACTGCCTGGTGAGGTTTCTTTTCGGGATTCCGTTCTTCACGCGCCTGCTCCCGGTTGACGAGGCCCAGCGCGAATCTCCGCACGAGCGCGCGCATTCTGGCTTCATCCGGCTGGCGCGCCACTTGCAAAAGCTGGGACTTCGAGGTCACGCCGGCTTCAACGCACAGGGCTTTCACCTCGTCCGGAATACTGCGCAAACTCAAAGTCTCCGTAATCGAGGAGCGCGACTTGGAAATCTTCACTGCGATGTCGGCGTGGGTCAGCGAAAAGCGGTCGGCGAGGGCCTGCACGCCTTCCGCTTCCTCAAAGGGCGTCAGGTCCTTGCGTTGCAGGTTTTCGATGAGGGCGATTTCCATGGTCTCGCCGTCGTCCACGTCCTTTTCGATGCAAGGCAGCTCGCGCAGACCCGCGGCGCGCGCGGCGTGGTAGCGGCGCTCGCCGGAGATGATCATGAACTTGTCGGAATCGGCGAGATAGCGCACCAGCAGAGGCTCGAGCACGCCTTTTTCGCGCACCGATTCGGTGAGCCCCTGCAACTCGCCCAGCTCCTTGCGGGGCTGGTCGGCGTTGGGCTGGAGCTGCTCGATGGGAATCATGCGGCCGATGGCGGCGCCGCTGCGCGAGATGATGTCTTCCACGTAATGCGAATTGTGCCGCATCTGTACGGTGAGAGGTAAACCCGCGCGTCTAACTGACACGTTGCATGACCTCCTTGGCAAGCTGCGCGTATTCGGTGGCGCCGCTCGAATCCGGCGCAAAGCTGAAGATCGTCTCCTTGTAGGCGGGGCTCTCCTCCAGGCGCACGTTCTTGCCAATCACGGTTTTGAAAACCTTGCCGCCAAAAACCTGCCGCACCTGCTTGTAGATGTCGCGCGCCAGGTTGGTGCGCTTGTCGTAAAGCGTCACCACCGCGCCGAGCAACTGCAAGTCCGGATTGGGGCGCGCCCGGATGCGCTCCAGCGTTTCGAGCAGATCGTCCGTCCCTTCCAGCGCGTAATAGGAAGCCTGAATCGGCACCAACAGATAGTTCGCCGCCACCAGCGCGTTGACGGTGATGATGCCGAGCGCGGGCGGCGTGTCAATCACGATCAGGTCAAAGTCATTGCGCGCGCTCACCAGCGCGTCTTTCAAGCGGAAGGGGGCGTCAAACTGCCCCACCAGGTTTGCTTCCAGCTTGGCCAGCGCAATGCGCGCCGGGGCGAGGGCCAGATTCGCAACCTTGGTGGGATGCACCACCTGCGCCACCGTCACCTTGGGGTCCGAGAGCACATCGTAGATGGAATTCTTGATCTCATCCGGAGGGAAAAAGGTGAGCGTGCTGTTGGATTGCGGGTCGAGATCGATCAGGAGGGTGCGGCGATTTTTCCGCGCGAAAGCGGCAGCCAGATTCACCGCCGTCGTCGTCTTCCCGACGCCGCCCTTCTGATTCGCGATGGCAATTACGGTCGCAGGCATGGGCACTCGAAAATCGAAATTCGAAATTCGAAACTCGAAACTGCGTCACTCGCGGGCGAATTTGGAGTTTCGAATTTCGGATTTCGTTGGGTCACGCAGCCTCCGGTTGCCGGGAAAACTGTCCCGCCATCGTTACATCTTGTACCGCCCCATATCCTCGTCGTTCAAATTCTCCAGCCACTTGCGCAATTCTTCGCTGCTCACCTTATCCGTGGCATTGGCGGAATTCTTGGAGCTCTTCAGGACCTCGTCCTCAACGTAGATCGGGCAATCGACGCGCAGCGCCAGCGCCAGGGCGTCGCTGGGGCGTGAATCGATCGACATCATCTGGCCGTCGCGCTCCAGCCAGATCAGCGCGTAGAAGGTGTCGTCGCGCAGCTCGCTGACCACAACTTTCTGCACGTGAGTTTCCAGGCCCAGCAGCAGATTTTTCAGCAAATCGTGAGTCATGGGGCGCGGCGTGGTGACCTTTTCGATTTCCAGCGCGATGGCGTTGGCTTCATAAATTCCCACCCAGATGGGCAGCACCGCCGTTCCGCCCACGTCCTTGAGGATCACGATGGGCATGTTGGTGACGGGATCCATCACCAGGCCGCGGATTTTCATCTCGACTTCCATGGAAAAAACTCCTGAAAGAGTTCCCGGTTGTCGGTTCCGGGTCATCGGTTGTCAGTCAGCAGTGTGGAGTGAAGCATTTACCGATTACCGCGAACCGATGACCTTTAGATTGCAATTCTCTCCCCCACCAGACTATTCGGCCCCGCTGACGTCACCTTCACCTGCATGTACCTGCCGATATCTTCCGGCGCGCCGGGAAAATTGACCACGCGATTGCTGGTGGTGCGGCCCACGGCCTGGAGCAGGCGCGGCTGGTAGCCTTCCACGAGCACTTCAAAGGTTTCGCCCACCAGTGCCTGATTGCGCCGCCACTGAATTTGCCGCTGCGCTTCCTGCAGAACCGTCAGGCGGCGGCCCTTTTCTTCCTCGTCGACATTGTCGGCGAAATTCTGCGCGGACGTGTTGGGCCGGGTCGAAAATTTGAAGGAGAACACCTGATCGTACTCCACTTCCGCCAGCAGGCTGAGCGTCTGCTCGAAGTCCTGTTCGGTCTCGCCGCAGAAGCCCACGATGATGTCCGTCGAAAGGCTGATGGGCCGCCGCGATTGGCGAATAAAGTGGATTTTCTCCAGATACTCCTCGCGCGTGTAGCCGCGCAACATGCGAGCCAGCACCGGAGTTGAGCCCGCCTGCACGGGCAGGTGAATCTGGTCGCAGAGCGCGGGGTGGGAATCGATGGCGGCGACAATGTCCGGAGTGAAATAGCGCGGATGCGAAGTCGTGAAGCGCACGCGGCACACGCCCGGCACCTCCGCCACGCGCCCCAGCAATTCCGCAAAGCTCCAGTGCGCGGGCGAGGGGTCCTGCCAGGCGTTCACGATCTGGCCCAGAATCTGGATTTCCGTAAATCCCTGGTCCACCAGGCGGCGGCAATCGGCCACAATCTTCGCGCCGCTGCGGCTGCGCTCGGGTCCGCGCGTCATGGGCACCACGCAGAACGCGCAGCGCTGGTCGCAACCTTCAATGATCGTCAGATAGGCGCGAAAGCGATTGTCGCGGCGCGTGAATTCGGTTTCGAAGCAGTCTTCCGTGTCGAGGTCGAGGCCCTTGACGCGGCGATTTCCGGATTCAAGCTGATCGAGCAACTCGGGCAGCTTCGCATAGCTCGCCGAGCCGCAAACCAGGCTGACCTGCGGCGCGCGCTCGAAGAATTTTTCGCCTTCCTGCTGCGCAACGCAACCGAGCACACCGATAATTTTCTGCGCGGCCACGCCCGAAGGGGGTGATCGACGCGACTTGCGAAACGCTCCGAGCCGCGAGAAAACTTTTTGCGCGGCTTTTTCCCGAATGCTGCACGTGTTGTAGAGAATAATGTCCGCGTCGTCGTGCGTCTCCACGGGGCGATAGCCGCGCGCCATCAACACGCCCGCCAATTTCTCCGAGTCGTGCACGTTCATCTGGCAGCCGAAGGTTTCAATGTAAAACGATTTGCCGTTGGCGGCGATGGCGGGGGAAAATTCCGGCGCGCGAGGAGCGACGACGGCGGCGGCTCCCGGTGGCACGCCACTTCCGATTTGAATGAGGTCATTTCCCATTGAGCAGCACTGAGCCGACGATGACAGTATAGCGCAAAACAAAATGTTTCAATAACAATCAACTGGAGGCTTTTGCGGTGGCTGTCCGTCAGCCAACGGACTGACCGCCACCGCGGCTCCGAGGTTAAAGAAAGAGGCGGATGAGCCCTCTTCGATTGCCGGGGGCGGCGCGGGCGCGGCTTCCAGCCGAGGGACAGCAAACAACTGGCGCTTCGGCAGGAACGCTCCCAGTGCCAGCCCGGCGAACAGGCCGCCCACGTGCGCGGCATTGTCGATTCCTCCTCACAGACCGTAGATCAGATTGTAGCCGACGAAAAAAAGAACGCTCTTCAGGGTTTGTTGAATAGCAGCGTTCGGAATCTGCGCCTTCCTCAGGGCTAGAATCGAACCAGGCCGCCCGCCACGCCGAAGATCGCTCCGGAAGCGCCGGCGGTGACGAGTTGGGGATGGAGCCACAGGCTGAAGACGCTCCCGCCCAGGCCGCTGAGCAAGTAGAGCAGCAGGAAATTCCAATTCCCCATCAGGCGCTCGGCGAGCAGACCGAGGCTCCACAGGCACCACATGTTGAAGAGCAGGTGCAGAATTCCGATGTGGACGAACATGCAGGTGAATGCCCGCCAGGGTTGCGCGCCCAGCGTGTAGGGCCCGAAACTCGCCCCCCAGCGAATCAGGTCGCCCGTGTCCGGCTCGATGAAAGAGACACCCGAGACCACCATGGCGATGAAAACCAGAACGTTCAGGCCAACCAGGATCGGAGTAACGATGAATGCCGGCGTAATGGCCTGCAAATTCGCGTGAAGCGCCACCTGCGCCGCCTTGCACTGTGGGCAAAGCGTGGCGAGCTTCCAGAAGGGCGAGTCAAATTGCTGCCGGCAGGCGGAGCATTTGGCCATAAGTATCTGTGGGAGGAGTGAGGATTCGAAAGCCTAGCGTAGGGGGTTGCGGGGCGGATGTCAATATGGGCCATGAGGGGATCGCAGACATAAAGGGAAGCTGTGAAAAAATCTACTCAAAAGAAAAACATTTCACGCAAAGACGCCAAGGCGCAAAGCACCGCCAAGCAAACAAAGCACTTTCGCCTTGCGTAACTTTGCGTCTTGG
>JASHTO010000097.1 GCA_030040515.1 Terriglobia bacterium | reverse complement strand
TTAAAAATTAGGAAAGCCCTAAGGCTCTTACAAGGGCGATGATGCGATTAGGGGAATGACTTACTTAAATAAACGCGGCTCAGAGTAAGGGCACGATACAAGAGTGCGGCTATTCACCGTAGGCCCCTGCCGGAGCCAACGGCACAAGCTGGTGACGGTTGGGGGTGCGGATGGCAAATACAAATCCCTCAATCTGGCCGATGGGTTTTATCGGCGCTACGCCACCACGGATGAAAGGTGAGGACAGGAACCGGGAGCCCGAGGGCTCCCGGCAATGCCCGCCTACTTGGATTCAGTGCCGTAGGCAAGGTGAGCAACACGGTTTTGCTGCCAGCAATCTTCCGTCTTTGCAGACTGATCGCAGCTCGTGGCTGGACGATCCTTGCCATAGGAAATGGTGGAGATGACGTCCGCGGAAACGCCCGCGTTCACCAGGAAATTCTTGGCAGCGGTGGCGCGGCGGTCACCCAGACCCAGGTTGTATTCTTCACTTCCGCGATCGTCGCACTTGCCCTCAATCGTGAATTTGAGAGTGGGATGCTGCTTCAAAAAGTCGGCATCACTGCCCAGGGCCTGTTGCGCGTCGGCGCGGATATCCGATTTGTCAAAATCGAAATAAGCGTCCTTGACGTTCTTTCCAAATGCCTCTTCGTCCGTCTCGGTCACCTGCGGCGCCTCCTGCGGTGGAGGTGGTGGCGGGATGGTCACGGTGACGCGCGCAGACTGGGTGGCAGTGCCCCCCGGACCGGTGGCCGTAATCGTGTAGGTCGTCGAGTCCTGCGGCGTGACCGAAGTCGATCCCGAGGCCTGGACCTTGCCCACTCCCGGTTCCAGATCCAGTTCCGTGGCGTTTTGAGATGACCAGCTCAAGGTAACCGAGCTGCCTTTATCAATCGTGCCAGGTTCAGCGGTCAGCGTCACGGTGGGAGCCGGCGGCGGCGGTGCCGGCGGCGGCGCGGGCGGCGTGGCAACGGTCTTTTTCTTGCAAGCGCCCGCCAGTATCACAACTCCCAGGATCCCGACGAGAACCGCAAGACTGCGTTTCTTCGTTCGCATGCTTAAATCCTCCTTGAATCGTTAGAAAATTTCGTAAGTCCGTGGGTAAATGAAGCTGGTATTTAAAACCCCTCCGGGCGCCTGCGACTGCGGGCCGGTTTCCCTTTTGGCGCCGGAGGAAGAACCATCGAACGCCGAGATATTATCACTAAATCCGGAAAAAAAACAATTTTTCGCCCCGAGAAACATATCACATTGCGAGGATTTGGAGCGATTCTTTTTGAATACCCGGCGGCAAGACGGCACTCGGGCGAATTTTCCTTCCGCCGTTAGTTTGACCAGTTGGCATTCCAGTTTTCACCGATCGTCGTCAATTGCTTGGGGTCAAGGCCGTTGGCCAGCATCGTCCAGATCTGGCGCGTGCCGGACCGTGTTGATTCAAACGCCAGGTGGCGGCCATCGGGCGACCACGTGGGATGTTCATTCCGTCCCGCGTCGTGCGTCAACTGCGTGATTTTGCCCGTGGCAATTTCCATCGCATAAATGTCGTAGGTTCCGGTTTCCGAAACCCGCCAGTGGAAGGCCATGAACAGGCCGTTGGGAGACCAGGAAGGGGCGCTGGCGTCGCCACCCACGGCGACCGTGGTCATGCGGCGAAGATTGCTACCGTCGGCGGACATGATGTAAATCTGTGGCTGTCCGCTGCGGTCAGAGACAAAGGCGATTTCGTTGCCCGTTTTGGGATTCCAGACGGGGGAAATATCCACGCTCGGCGAATAAGTGAGGCGTTGCAAATTTCGGCCGTCGACGTCGGAAACGTAGATCTGCGGGTCACCGCTCATGCTCGAGCAGAAAGCGATTTTCTTCCCGTCCGGGGACCAGGCCGGCGTGGTGTTGAGCCCTCGATAGGAGGGGAAGGGAACACGCCGGCTGGTTTCAAACGAGAAGAGATAAATCTCCGGATTGCCCGACGCGTAGCTGGTATAGGCCAGCTTGGTATTGTCCGGCGACCATCGTGGCGTCGTGCAGATTGAGCGGTAACTGGTGATGGGATGCGCATTGAAGCCGTCGTAATCCATTACATAAATCTCTTCGGAGTGGGAGCGGTTGCTGACAAACGCCATGCGGGTCTCGTTAATTCCGGACAGGCCCCCCCCAAGCTGTTTGATGATTTCATCGGCAAAACGGTGGGCGGATTCACGAGTGGAAATTTCGTTCAGGGTGGCCACATAACGCTTGGCCAGCACGCTGGGGTTCGCCTGGTTTCCCAGGTCAAAGACCCGTCCGGTGATCACCATTTGGGAATTAACGTCCTCCACTTTGCCGAACACCAGCATCTGCGCGGAGACCGGAGAGTTGCTCCAGGCTTGGAAGTCCACATCCAGTGGTTCCTCAGGAACCTTCAAAGGGTAGTAGCTCTTGCTGACCATGTCGAAGATGCCTGAATTCGAGAGATCGTCCCACAAAACCTTGTTGAATTCCGGGGTCAGGGAGACCAACTGCTGGTCCACCGACTTGGCGGGGAAATCCGGCACGGCCAGCTTGATTTTCTGCGCACCCAGGCCCACGCCGGTGCTAAGCCAGTCCTGGCTCATCGCCGGGCGCGGGCTGAGCGAGAAAACCGCCGCCCCCACCGTGACCAGGAGAAGGCGAACCGCCACTCGAGAATATTTCATAGGTGTAATGGGCTCCGAATTATTGAGATGCGCTGCGAATTGCCTACAGATGCCTCGCAATGTGATATATTAACGACTCCGTCGCGCCGGGCATTCTCGCCTCTACTGGCGATGAAAGTCAAAATAAAACTGCACGTTCACGCTGCTCCCCGCGTAGTCGGGCGGCAGCGCGGGCAGCGGGTTCGACGCCAGGACGGCCCGCAGGGCGGAGCGATCCACCTCCGGGACCCCGCTGCCTTGGGTAATCTCCACGTCCTTGATGCTTCCATCCCGCGCAATGACAAAAGTCAGGTAGACGCGCGGGGCCGTGCTGATATTGGAGCTGATCGTGGATTGCAGCCAGTTGCCGCTGATGCGCATCCGCATGGACGCCACATACCACGCGTACCGCTGCCCGAAGCTGTTGCCCTCGCCCACGCTGGCGGCGATATCCCCGCCCTGCACCACCGACTGCGTGTAGTTCATCTCCGCTTCCCCCTGGCCGGGCACGGCATTGTCCGGAGGCGGCTGTGTGGGCTGGGGAATGTGCTTGTTGATCCTCTCGACTTTTTCGGGCTTCACGGCGTCTTTGAATTTAGGGATCTGCTGGGCATCCGGCGGGGGCGGCTGGGGCTTTTCCTGCTCTTCCGGCTTGGCGGGCATGGGGTTCTGCGTGGCGACAGTGCTGGGCGTTTGCAACGCCGGAGTCGGGAGGGGAATTCCCGGCAGACTCGCCACGGCACTCATATGCACGGCGCTCTGCAAGCCCCATTCCGTGCCCTTATTTCCGAAGTGAAAACCCAGCAAGGAGTATGCCGCAGCCAGCCCCACGAGAGTCGCGTGCAGAATCGCCGAAACCAGCACCATGCCGCGGAGGTTGTCGCGGCGATCGTCCGGCATGGATAGAACGTGCGTGCCCATCGCTTAACTCTCAAAACCAGTTTGCCCGTGGTTCCTCATTCCCCGCCGCTCTTGGTCTCCAGCGGCTCCGTTACGATGCTCAGGTTGTTGATCTTCGCCTGTTTGAGGGCATCCACGACTTTTGCAAAGGCTTCAAAGGTCACCCGCCGGTCGCAGCGGATGTAAACCGGAGTCTCTCCCGCCCCCTTGAGCTGGCCCAGGACAATCGCACCCAATTGGTTGATATTCACGGAACTATTTCCAACATAAATATCATTGTCCTTGTTCAGAGTGATCACCACTCTCTCCTGGGGAGCGATCTTGACGGTCCGCGTCTTGGGAAGATCCACCTCAATGCCCGATTGCAAAATCGGTGCGGTGAGCATGAAGATGACCAGCAGTACCAGGACCACATCCACAAAGGGCGTGATGTTGATCTCGGCGAGTGAAGTTTGGGTTTTTCCGCGCGGATTCGTAAAGGCCATGGCTCAATCCACAAAGTATCTTTCCGTCATATTCAGGAACTCCTGCGAAAAATCATCCATCTGGGCTCCAAATGTTTTAATGCGTTGGAGATAGATATTGTAAAAAATGACGGCGGGAATGGCCGCGAACAATCCCATGGCCGTGGTGATGAGGGCTTCGGCAATGCCCGGCGCGACGCTCTGCAGGCTGGCGCTGCCGGCCACGCCCAGGCCGTGAAAGGCGTCGATAATTCCCCACACGGTGCCGAACAAGCCGATAAAAGGTGTCACCGCGGCGGTGATGGCAAGCCATTCCAGCCAGGTCTCAAGCCGGCTGAGTTCGGAGGAAGCGCCGATTTGCAGCGCGCGCCGCACCGAGTCCAGGCTGCGAATTCGCGGCTTGCCGGGATTCTCCGTCATCGTCGCCTGGCTTTCGATTTCATGATAGCCCGACTGGAAGACCTCCGGCAGCGGGCTGGCTTTCAGGCTCCGGCAGAAGGCGCGAATTTCCGACAGCTTCTTGCTCTGCCGGAAAACTTTGAGGAATTCCACGGACTCGCGCCGCGCCGCACGAAATGTGCCATATTTTCGTAGGATAATTGCCCAGGAAAAAATTGAGAAGGCCACGAGGATCAGCAGGACCGATCTCGCCACAGGGCCGGTGTTTGAAATAAGTTGCCAGATTTCGCCTTGCTAAAAATCTTGCGTAAATCCCTGGTAGAAAACCAGAAGCGCCGCAGCCAATCACCCTCCTTATCGAACCTCTCGCCGTGAAAACCACCGTCACTTGAAACTAACACACTGGTTTGGGGCAGTCAACGAAGCTCTTCCCTTATGGTAGACTCTCCGAGTCGCTCCCATGCTCCGCGAAATTCACATCCAAAACTATGCCGTCATCGACAACCTTACCGTGGAATTCGGACCCGGTTTGAACCTGCTTTCCGGTGAAACCGGTTCGGGAAAATCGATTCTGGTGGACGCGCTGGGATTGGCGCTGGGCGGGCGCGCTTCGCCGGAGGTGATTC
>JASHTO010000096.1 GCA_030040515.1 Terriglobia bacterium | reverse complement strand
CGACGGTCTTGCCGTTCACGGGATGGCGCGCGGCAGGCGCCAGCTCACGCAGAGGCACCAGGACAAATCGCCGTTCAGCCATGCGTTCATGGGGAATGGTCAGCGCCACCATCCGGACAACCACATTCTCGTAAAGGAGGATATCAATGTCAATCGTGCGCGGGCCTTTGCTGACGCCCGGACGCCGGCCGAGCGCGCGCTCCACGGACTTGACGGCCTTCAGGAGTTGAAGTGGCATGAGCGGCGTGGATGCTTCCACAGCGCAGTTCAGGAACCACGCCTGCGGTGTGAAGTCCACGGGCTCGGTCTTGTAGAGCGTCGAGACGCGCTGGATCGTTACGCCTGCGCGGCCCAGTTCCTCCAGAGCCTGGCGAAAATTGGCCGCGCGATCGCCGCGGTTCGATCCGAGAGAGAGATAGACCAGTTTGGATTCAGGCAGCATAGGTGCTGTAGCGGCGCTCTGCGAGCGCCGACGGCGGTCATAGACCGCCGCTACAGAAGGCGGAACCGCCGCTCAATCAAACAACGTGCGCGGACCCACTGCGGGGAAGGGCAGGTTCAGATGCCGAAACGCCGCCTCATTCGCCACGCGGCCGCGACTGGTTCGGCTGACGTACTGCTGCTGGAGCAGGTACGGCTCAACCATGTCTACGAGCGTTTCGACCTCTTCGTTCAAGGTCGCCGCGAGCGCTTCCACCCCTACCGGGCCGCCGTTATAGGTGCGGATGATGGTGGAGAGGAAGTTGCGGTCGAGATCGTCGAGGCCCTGCTCGTCCACGCCTTCGAGCTTGAGGGCATCCTTCGCCACCTGTTGGTCAATCTTGCCGTCGGCCTTTACGTCCGCAAAGTCGCGCACGCGCCGCAGCAGGCGATTGGCGATGCGCGGAGTGCCTCGCGCGCGGTGGGCGATCTCCGTGCCGCCGGCTTCGTCGAGCTGAGCGCGCAGAATGCCCGCCGAGCGCTGGATGATGTTGCGCAGTTCCTCCACGGTGTAGAACTCCAGGTGATAGAACAGGCCGAAGCGATTGCGCAGCGGCGCGGAGAGATTGCCCGCGCGCGTTGTAGCGCCCACCAGCGTGAAGCGTTTCAGCGGCACGTTGATGGTCTTGGCGAACATCCCCTTGTCCACCACGAAGTCCACCTTGTAGTCCTCCATCGCGGGGTAGAGGAACTCCTCAATATTGGGCGGCAGCCGGTGAATCTCATCCACGAACAGGATGTCACCCTCGCCGAGGTTCGTGAGGATGCCCATCAGGTCGCCCGTGCGCTCGAGCGCGGGGCCGGACGTGGTGGTGATCTTCGAGCCCATGGCGTTGGCGATGATGTAGGCGAGCGTGGTCTTGCCCAGTCCCGGCGGGCCGTGGAACAGCACGTGTTCCAGCGACTCGCCACGCTGCTTCGCGGCCTGCAAGGCGATGGTGAGCTTCTCCACCACCTTCTTCTGCCCCACGTATTCATTAATGCTCGCGGGGCGAAGCGTGCGATTGAAGCCCTCTTCTTCCTTCGAGATCAGTTCCGGCGAAACGAGTCGTTCTCTGGACATGGTGAATCAGCTTTCCTAATCTCTGTTCCCGATGACTTGCTCCTTCGGCTGCAATTGCTCGAAGACCTTGCGCAGGAACTCCTCCGTGGTCTTCAGGCTCTTGTTGCGCGCGAAGATCTCCTCCGTCATGCGAATGGCTTCGCCGCGCGAGTACTCGAGCTGCTCGAGCACTTGAAGCGCTTCCTGCTTCAGAGTGGTGCTCGATTCCTGCTCGATGGAAAGCGGCTCCTCGCTCGGAGCGAGCGCGAACTTGGCCATCTTGCCGCGCAGCTCGATGATGATGCGTTCGGCGATCTTCGGTCCGACCGAGGGCAGCTCGCGCAGGAAGGCCGTGTCGCCGCGTTCGATGGCCCGCGCGATATCATTGATCGGGCGAACGAGGCACTTGAGCGCCTTCATGAAGCCCACGCCCGGCACCGTGGTGAACGTTTCGAAGAACTCGCGGTCGAGCGGATCCAGAAACCCGATCAGCTTGGGAGTCATGTGGCTGCCGCCCAGTCCACCATCAATGTAGTAGATGGTGTAGAACGTCAGCGGATTGCGGCGCTCGCCCGCCGGTGCAATGCGCAGGCGCGAAGCGATTCCCGAGGGCACGAAGATCTCATAGCACACCGCTTCCACACGAACCAGCAGCGAGTGGCGTTGAATGCGGTCGTAGAGAACTTCGCCGGTAATCTCGGAAATCATGGTTTGAATCCGAAATCCAAAGCGTAAAGGCGAAACTCGAAACTCGGCCCACGATGCACGCGAGTCGAGAACTAGGCACCAAGCGCTGTCGCACGTGCGCGAGTGCGAGTTTCGAATTTCGAGTTTCGAATTTCGCCTCTCCAGCCGCGGTCACCGGCAATGGATTGCCTCATTGCCGTGTTGCCCGCCCGCGTGGCGTTCACGTAGCAAAGCGTGACCGCAAGCGCGTCTGCCACGTCAGGCGGATACGGCACGTCGTTCAAGGCGAAGTAGTGCTGCACGGCGCGCTGCACCTGGAGCTTCGAGGCGTTGCCGTTGCCGGTCACCGTCTGCTTCACGCGCTTGGCGCTGAAGCTGAGCACGGGAATGCCTTCCAGCTTGGCCGCAAGACAGATCACACCCCGCGCGTGGCCCATCAGGATGGCAGTGCGCGGGAAGTCCGCGTGGCTGTAGACCTCTTCCAGGCACATGGCTTGGGGCTTGAACTCGCGCATTACCGACTGAAGCTCGCGGAAGAGCGATTCGAGGCGCGCCGGGAGGCTCCGCGATGCGCTGGGTGGCAGGCGAATCACTCCGGCTTCGAGCAGATTCACCTCACTCCCGCGGCTCGCGACCACGCCGTAGCCGGTGATGTTCAGACCGGGGTCGATACCGATGACGCGTACCAATTCATGGGAGTCTGCGGCCATTCGCTTGGATTGTATCATCAGCGAAGCGTTGTCAGTAGTCGGTTGGTCTCTGAGTTTGGATTTTGGGGGCGCCGACCACGCCGCAATTGGCTGTAGCGGCGCTCGACGAGCGTCGCTTTGTACGGGCTTGTCCGTCGGGTGACGGACAAGCACCTGCGACGGTCGATAGACCGCCGCTACAAACGACGAAGGGCCAGGCAGAAGGAAGCTCCTACCTCGGTGTTGAATCCGGCAGTCCGCCGTCAACGGGAATGGTGGCGCCGGTGGTGGGAGTCTGGCGCGTGGCGAAGTAGAGCACGGCGCGCGCCACGTGCCGCGCGGTTACGGTGGCTTTCAGCAGGTTGCGCGAGCGGTAGTACTCTTCGAGCCCCTTCTCGTCGAGCCCGCGGGCGCGCATGCGGTCTGGGCCGACTTCCGCCCAGAGGCCCGAGCGGCGGGCGCCATGCGAGAAGACGGCGTCGGGCGCGACCATGTTGACGCGCACGCCGAGTTCGGCCATCTCCTGGCTGGCGATGCGCGCGAGCTGATGCGCCGCGGCCTTGGTGGCGCTGTAGGCGCCGAACTTGGCGCCCGGCATGAAGACGTTCTTGGTGGAAACCAGGATCACATCGCCGCCCGTCGCTTGCAGGCGGAAGTGGCGCGCCGATTCGCGCAGCAGCAGAAGGGTGCCTTCGGTGTTCACGCGCTCGGCGCGCTGGAAGGCGGCAAGTTCCATCTGTTCGAGTGGAGCGACCAGCGCAACGCCGGCGTTGATGATCACCAGATCGATCCCGCCCCAGGTCTTGATGACGGCTTCGAAGCCTTGCGTCACGGAATCGGGATTCGTCACGTCGAGCGG
>JASHTO010000095.1 GCA_030040515.1 Terriglobia bacterium | reverse complement strand
AAGAACCGGGCGCGGGCGCGAATGAAGGAGCTGGGCTTGGCGGTTCTACCCGGCACGGAAGTCATTACGTCAGAAGAAGAAGCTCTGCGAGAGGCGGAAAAGATAGGCTACCCCGTGATGGTGAAAGCCGCGGCGGGTGGCGGCGGCCGCGGGATGCGCATCATTCCCTCCGCCGAAGAGCTTCCCCACCTGGTGCGTACCGCGCAGAATGAGGCCAAGGCGTCATTTGGAAACTCCGACGTTTATCTGGAGAAATACATCGCCTCTCCCCGGCATATCGAATTTCAGGTGATGGGAGACTCGCACGGCCGCGTGGTGCATTTCGGCGAGCGCGAGTGCACCATCCAGCGGCGCCACCAGAAGCTGGTGGAGGAGTCTCCCTCCACCCAGGTCGATGCGGAGACCCGCCTGCGCGTCGGCCGGCAGATCATCAAGGCGCTCAACGAAATCAACTATACCAGCGCCGGCACCGTCGAGCTGCTGATGGATGAAAATCGGAACCTCTATTTCCTCGAAATGAATACGCGCATTCAGGTGGAGCACGCGGTAACGGAAATGGTGACGGGGATCGATCTGGTGAAATATCAGATTCTGATCGCGGCCGGCGGCCACGTGCCCTTCGAAGGCGAGACCGTGGGCCTGCGCGGGCATTCCATTGAATGCCGCATTGTTGCAGAGCATCCGGAGACCTTTGCGCCCTCGGCGGGCAAGATTACGGCCTTCCACGAGCCCGGCGGCACCGGCGTGCGCGTGGATACGGCCAGCTACGCCGAGTCCGTCATCCCGCCCTACTACGATTCGCTGATCGCCAAGCTGGTGGTGCACGGCAAGGACCGCGCGGAGGCTATTCGGCGCATGAGCCGGTCGCTCGAAATGTTCATCATCGAGGGTATCTCCACCTCCGTCCCGGTCCACCAGAAAATTATGGCCGACGCCGACTTCCAGGCGGGTAATTTCGATACCCACTTCCTGACGCGATTCTCTCGAAACGGAGAAGGCGGGTAAGAGAAAAATTTAAAGTATGAAGGCTGAAATTTCCCCTGAACCCAGCGCAGCCTACCCGAAACCAGGAAAGGGCTCTCACCACAGAGATCACGGAGGTACACAGAGAACGACTTCTCTGTGCGCTCTGAGACCTGCCTATTTCGCCCTTTACCCTTCATCCTTCACACTTCATACTTCCTGCGATGTTTATTCCGCGTCTCTATGCGATAATTGATCCCGCTCAGGCGGGCGGCCGTTCGATCGACGAAGTGGCGGCGGCGTTGCTCGCGGCTGGTATCAAGCTGATTCAAATTCGCGATAAGAATGCGTCTTCGGGAGAACTCTACCGGAGCGCGCAACGATTGGCCGAATCCGTGCGCAAAGCCGGAGCGACGTTCATCGTCAACGACCGCGCTGACGTCGCGCGCGCCGTGGATGCCGATGGAGTGCACGTGGGGCAAGACGACTTGCCGGTGGAATCCGCCCGCACTCTGGTTGGCCCGGAAAAAATCGTGGGTTTCTCCACGCACGTTCTCGAGCAAGTGAGGGAAGCCGACCAATCGACGGCGAATTACATCGCCTTCGGACCCATCTATCCGACCTTGAGCAAAAAGAATCCAGATGCGGTTGTGGGCCTCGCGGGCCTCCGTGAAGCGCGTAAGGCCACGCGCAAGCCGCTGGTGGCCATCGGAGGAATTACCCTCGAAAATGCCCGCGCAGTGATTGAAGCAGGCGCAGACTCGGTTGCCGTGATCCGCGATTTGGTCGGAGCGGCGGAAATTCAGACGCGGGCGAGGCAGTTTCTTGAAAGAGTTAAGGGCTAAAAGTAAGAGATAAGAGGTAAAATCCAAACGGGTCAGTTTTTACCTTTTACGTCTTACACTTTACATCTTTCCTTTCTTTATGCCAGAACTTCAAGCCACCACAAACGCTCCATCCACCGGGTTGGTAAAGGGCCTGACCCTTTTTGACTCCACGACGCTCGTCATGGGCTCGATGATTGGCTCAGGTGTTTTCATTGTTGCGGCCGAGGTGGGCCGCCAGGTTGGCTCACCAGGATTATTTTTCCTCACCTGGCTGCTCAGCGGCCTGATGACCGTCATCGCTGCCGTCAGCTACGGCGAGTTGGCGGGAATGATGCCGACCGCAGGCGGGCAATATGTCTACCTGCGCGAAGCCTTCAGCCCGCTCTTTGGCTTCCTTTACGGCTGGACGCTCTTTTTGGTCATTCAGACCGGAACCATCGCGGCGGTCGTGGTGGCCTTCGGGAAATTTCTGGGAGAGTTTGTTCCGTGGGTATCGGCCAGTACGATTCTTCTTAACCTGGGCAGCGTCACGGTGTTCGGCCACACGATTGTGGTGACGGTTTCATCGCAGCAACTCATCGGCATTCTGGTGATTTTTGTTCTCAGCGCGCTGAACGTTCTGGGGCTGCGCCTCGGCGCCGCCGTGCAAAATATTTTTACGGTCTTAAAGGTCACAACGCTCGTCGCCATGGTGGCGCTCGGGATTTGGTGGGCGTTCGGCCATCCTGTGCCGGCAGCTTCAGTCGAAGGTTTCTGGAAGGGCGCGCACTGGGACTTGGCCACGCTGACAGTGGTTTCCGTAGCGCTGGTGGGTCCACTGTTCTCTTCAGACGCTTGGAACAACGTCACCTTCACGGGCAGCGAGGTCATCAATCCGCAGCGCAATCTGCCACTCTCGTTGTTTCTGGGCACGGCGACCGTTTGCACGATCTACTTCCTCTGCAACTGGGGATATTACCGGGCGCTGCCTTTTTACGGAGTCCCCCAGGGCGGGCTGATGCAACAGGGAATCCAGCACGCTGCGGAGGACCGCGTGGCCACGGCGGCGGTTCAGGCGATGCTGGGCGGGCGGGGAGCAGGCCTGATGGCCGTCGCCATTATGATTTCCACCTTCGGCTGCACCAACGGCCTGGTGCTGGCGGGCGCGCGCGTGTATTACGCCATGGCCAAAGACGGACTGTTCTTTTCGTCCGTCGCCAGGGTTCATCCTCGCTTCCACACCCCAGCAATTTCCATCATGGTGCAAGCGGTTTGGGCGGCGCTCCTTACCCTGACGGGCAGTTACAACGAATTGCTCGACTATGTGATCTTCGCCGTCGTGTTTTTTTATATTCTCACCATCGTAGGCATCTTCCGGCTGCGACGGACGCGCCCGGAGGCACCGCGGCCGTATCGCGCCTGGGGGTATCCCGTCCTGCCTCTGTTGTATATCGGGTTCGCGTCATTTGTCGAAGTCGCGTTGCTGACGCACAAAGCCTTGCGGAGTTTTGCGGGATTGAGTATCGTCGCCTTGGGCATTCCGGTCTATTATTTTTGGCGGCGGTCGGCGGGCGGGCCTTCCGCTTCCTGACAGAAGGAGAGCTTTACACCTCATGGCAAATCTGTTGGCCAGGAAGACGCTGGACGTGATTATGGCGGAGAGCGCCGAGCATGGGCAGAACACCTTGCGGCGGGTTCTGGGGCCCATCAATCTGATGACGCTCGGAATCGGCGCCATCATCGGCGCCGGCATCTTCGTCCTCACCGGGGCGGCGGCGGCCAAATATGCGGGCCCGGCCATCGTTCTGTCATTTATCCTCGCCGGGCTGGCGTGCACGTTCGCCGGGCTCTGCTATTCGGAGTTCGCCTCGCTCATTCCCATCGCGGGATCGGCGTATACCTACGCCTACGCCACTCTGGGTGAAATTTTTGCCTGGATTATCGGCTGGGACCTGATTCTCGAATACGCCTTCGGCGCGGCCACCGTGGCCTCCGGGTGGAGCGGTTACGTGCTCAGCTTCTTGCAGGATTTTGGAATCCGCATCCCGCCGCAAATCACCAGCGCGCGCGGCGAAGTGCTGGTGAATTACAACAATCACTGGGAGCACCTCTCGCGCATTATGGATACTTTGACTTCCCAGCATGTTAATCCTGACAGTTTGCCCCACATGAGCGCCTATTTTGATCTCGTGGCCTTTTTGGCCATCATCGCCGTCACGATGGTCCTGATCATCGGAATCAAGGAATCTGCGACCCTGAACAGCGCCATCGTAATCGTAAAGGTTTCGATCGTTCTGGTCTTCATCGGCGTGGTGGGCTATTACTTTTTCGGACACCCGGTGCAATTCTGGACGAACTGGCATCCCTTCCTGCCTCCGAACCAGGGAACCTATGGCGCATTTGGCTGGTCGGGAGTGGCGCGAGGCGCAGCGGTAATCTTCTTTGCCTACATCGGCTTTGATGCTGTGTCCACGGCCGCGCAGGAGGCCAAGAACCCGCAAAAAGATATGCCCATCGGCATTCTGGGCTCGCTTGTCATCTGCACCATTTTGTATATTCTGGTTTCGGTCTTGCTCACCGGCATCGTGCATTACACTTCGCTGGACGTGTCTGACCCCGTTGCGGTGGGCATTGATGCTGTTCCCGGCGTCCGGTGGGGAAGCTTCCTGGTGAAGATTGGTGCGATTTTCGGTCTGGGCACGGTAATGCTGGTGATGCTCTTGGGCCAATCGCGGGTGTTTTATTCCATGTCGCACGACGGCCTTCTGCCGCAATGGGCGGGAGCCATTCATCCGCGCTTCCGCACGCCCTGGATTTCCACCGGCCTCGTGGGGGGCTTTGTGGCCATTTTCGCGGCATTAATTCCCATCGACGTTTTGGGCGAACTGGTGAGTATCGGAACTCTGCTGGCATTCGTCATCGTCTGCGCGGGCGTCTGGGTTCTGCGGGTAAAGAGCCCCGATTTACCCCGGCCGTTCCGCACGCCCTGGGTGCCGGTGGTACCCATTCTGGGAATTGTGGTTTCACTGATTCTGATGGCGAGCCTGCCGTTCGACACGTGGTTGCGCCTGATCGTCTGGTTGATTGTGGGGCTGGTTCTGTATTTTACCTATGGGAAGAAGCACAGCCGCGTGCAGGTTGGGCAGCCAGCGGTTCCCGCCGCCGCTCCGACCCAATCGGCGCGCTGAAAGAGCTGTCGTAGGGGCAACCCTTGCGGTTGCCCCGCCTGCACGGGCGGGGCTCGGGGCCGTCCGAAGGTGTGAAGATATTGGGATGTAAAGGCGGCTTAGCGGCCTCGAATAAGTACCAGGAACGTGTGAAGGAATTAACCAGAATGCGTAACCGGAGCAAGATGGATTGCGTCGAGTGAAAGCATGAACACAAACACGGCGGGCACTCGTCCACGGTGAGCGGCGGTGAATTGGCGGCAACGGGTGATGCGGACCCTGGATGTGGAATTGCTGATTGAGGAGGATCACGCTGCGTGCTCGATATGGGAGTTGGTGGGGCGGCTGGATTTGCGCCGGTATTATGCGGAGATCGAGGCGGCGGAGGGCCGGCGAACGCGACGCGCACGGCCGCAGCGGGGCGTTTCTGGCCAGCGCCTTTCCCT
>JASHTO010000094.1 GCA_030040515.1 Terriglobia bacterium | reverse complement strand
AACAAGGCGTATACGGAAGTTCGCACGTCAGCAACCGCCGGGAAAATCGTGAAATTGAAGTTCTGCGGCAACCCCAAGAGAAAGCTGGCGTAATCGAACCCTGTGCTGCCCACGCCCGTGCCGGAATATTGGTCGGTGAAGTCATTGTCAAAAGTGAATTTCTCCAGCGGATTAGGTTGCAGGTTGTTGATCTGCATGCGTTGGTATTCGCCGCCCACCTGAATGGTGTGCTTGCCGCGGATCATGGAGACCAGGTCGTCAATATAAATATCCGCCTGCCCCTGCAATTCCAGGGTGTCCCAGTGGCTGCCCAGCCAGTTCGTGCCGCTCGTTCCATCGAAGTAGATGGTGGGGACTCCATTCGGAGTATTCGTGTCGGGTGGTCCGCTGATTCCGTAAGTGTTCATGCTCACCTGGTTGTAACCGACGGGGACGCGGTAGCACCAAACGTGGAAGTAGGCGGCATGGACATCATTGGTGGTGTTCGACCCGAAGGTGTGCACCCAATCGAGGACAGGGCTTTGGCTGTCCTCAATGGAAGGCGCTTCCCCCCCTCCGCCCAGGCCCGGGAAGGGACTGGTGCTGCTGCCCGTGTCGCCGATGGAATACCAGTCGGACCAGCGGCCCATGATCTTGTCCTGCGGGCGCCAATAATAGTCCATCTTCAGGTCCCACTGGTGGGAGTGATAGTAGGAAACCGCGGCGAAGTAGTAGTTATTAAACACGCTGCTCGTCGTGGGGGCCGGATAGAGCTTCTGGAGATTCAGTGCCGGCGTGCTGGAGCAGGTGGGATTGGGCGCACACAAGGTGGTTGCCCCCAAGGGGATGATGTTGGTCGGCATGGGGTTGGGGTTGGTCGTGGAAGCGGGCGCGGCGGAAAAGGGATCGCGCACCGTGCCGGATTGCGTGGCGACAAGGCCCGTTACCGGATCCGTTTGCCCCGCAGTCAATGTCCGTTGTGTGGAGTAGTTGAAAATTTCGTTTGTATAAAGTTGCCGTCCTAGAATATCTGTTGAAGGAACACAAACACCGTTGCTCTCCTGGCACGGAATCGGGCCTCCCAGTACATTGGAAAAATTCCCCTGCGTCCAGGCCGTGTCCGGAACCTGAATGCCGTCCCATTGGTAATTGCCCTGGTCGCGTTCCCATTCCGCGTCAAAGAAGAAAAACAGTTTGTTCTTCTTTACCGGCCCGCCCACGGAGAACCCCGGCTGGTTGTAAACTTCCGGAGTGACTGTGTGCACGTAAGGGTCGCCCGCATTCAGCTTGGTGTTTTGCAAATATTCGTACACGTCGCCATGATACTGATTGGTGCCGCTCTTGGTGGTTTCGAGTGTAATCGATCCGCCGGTCTGTCCGTACACGGCGGAGAAAGCATTGGTCATGACTTTGACTTCTTGAATGGCGTCGGGGACGGGATCGACGGCGTTGCCTTCGTAGACGGTCTGCGTCACCATCGCGCCATCAATATAGTCCTGGTCGCGCCGGTAGATGCCGCCCTCGGAAACCGTCCAGGTGTTGCTGGAATCCATGTTCACGCCGGGTGAAAGGAGTTTGATGGAATCGAGCACGGCGCCAATGCCCATCATGTTCAGTTGGCTGCGGTCAAACGGCAAGTCCATTACGGACTCTTGGTCAAGCGTCGCCGATTGCTCGCCGGTTTGAGTTTCGAGCAGCGGCGGCGCGGCTTTTACGGTCACCTGCTGGGAAACCGCTCCGGGCTGGAGCGTCACGTTGACGCTGATCTTGGTCATCGTCTGGACCACGATGTTTTCCTGAACAAAGGTTTTGAAACCATTGGCCGAAGCCGTCAGCGTGAACGTGCCTGGCTGCAAGTACTGGAAGTCATAGTCGCCGGCCTGATTCGTCTTGATCACGGTCTTTACACCCGTGCCGTTATTCAATAGAGTGACCTCTGCTCCCGGCACGATGGCGCCGCTCGCATCCGTCACGGTGCCCACGATGTCGGAGGTGTAAAGTTGCGCGTACGCTGTGGTCAAAAACAACGTGGATACGACAATCGCCAGAAGCGCCAGGAGGCGAGCAGACTTAAACCAACCGCCGGACCTTGCGGTGTTCCTGGGATAGACTGTCAAATTCATATCCATACTCCTTTTCAGCAGATTTGAGGTTTCCAAAATATCAGATATCACATTGCTAAAAATTACTCAGCGCACAGCAACTCGCGGTGGTCGCGAGCCACTCCCGCCATACAGGCAGAGCCATCTAAGCTAAATATCGCCTTCGATCGCCCGCCAGGATATAAATGGATTCCTCAAGCCCGGACGCGAAACGAAACAGTACAAACTAAAAAGGGTAGTGCCCCTATCAGCGAAACTAACATAGGATATCATACCTTGGCGTGCGAGTCTGTCAAGCATTCTTTTTAATTCGGCTTCGGGCAGAATCACTCCGTTCCCGATCTCTTTGGCAAGACAAACTCCACGCCGAACCTGGGGGCGGCCGCCAGCATTTTTTGTATCTCGCTGTAAGGCGTTTCCGCCGGTGGCGGCAGCGTCATGGATGGCGCCGGCACGCTGAATTCTTTGAACCACCCCTCAAATCCGGCGGGAGTGATCAGGGTGAGCACTCGAACCCGCTCCGAATCGATCTCAAACGAGTGCATGACGTGGCGTGGCAGCGAAACCATTGTCCCCGCTGCGGCCTTGATGGTTTGGCCGCCAACCGAAAAAGTCATCTCGCCTTCCAGCACGTAGAACGTCTCCTCTTCCCGATGATGGATATGCGGGGGCGGAACATTTCCTCTTCTGGCGACCCCCTCGACCAATGCGAACTTACCCTGCGTGTCTTCGGCGGTGGCCAGAAAGGTCATCAGCCAGCCACTGTACCAAACCGACCGATCCAGGGACTGTCGTCCTCGACTGATTGCCGTGGGTTCTTCGACTTTGGCGGTTACCGCGACCTGCGTGGTCATGATGGGCTCCTTTTGATTTCGAGAAGTTCTTGCCCTTGCAGTTCTCACACTAGCGGTTCGCGCCGGCCGGCGTTCCTAAATGATTCCTAAAAGGTTACTAAATTTTTCTTAGGGGAAATCAGCCCTGCGGCGGCCATTTAGTGTAGAAATAGGGTATGAAACGCGGCAAAGGCATCGCGGCAATCAGCGCGGAATTGAAGGCTTTTCTGGAAAGCGGCGTTTCCGTGCTGGTGGGAACCCGCGATGCGGACTTGGTCCCGGAGATCACGCGAGCGTGGGGCCTGGTGGTTTCAAGAGACCGGAAGAGCCTCAGCCTTTGCGTTCCGCTCGCCACCAGCCGCAAAACTCTGGACAACCTCGCGGGCAATGGCCAGATTACCGTCTGCTGCTCGCTTCCCACCAGCTACCAGACGGTTCAGTTGAAGGGGCAATGCACCGGGACTACAGACCCGAGGCGCGAGGACCTGACGGCAGTTGAAAAACACCGCAAAACGTTTGCCCGCATGAACGCGCGCATCGGATTCCCGCGCCAGCGTACGGAGGTCTTTTGGCGAAGGGAACTTGAAACCGCACCGGTTCTGGTGAAACTCTGCCTAGTTCCCGAGCAGATCTTTGACCAGACTCCCGGGCCGGATGCCGGATCACCTTTATGAGCGCGACCTCTTCCCTCACCGTTTCGCTTGAAAGCATCGATTCGTGCTTTGAAGGAATTATTCCGTCGTCGATCTGCTCCTGCTCCCGGGAAGGCACGCCGAACTTAACCTATCTCTCGATTGTTCAGGTGCTCGACTGTGGCCATGTTGGCCTCTCCTATCAGTTTTTCAACAAGACCCGCAAAAACGTTATGGAGAACCCGATGGTGCAGGTGGTTGTGGTGTCACCAAAGACGCTGCACCAGTACCGCTTGAGCCTGTGTTATGAGCGGACGGAGACGGAAGGCGCGACCTTCGATCGCATGAAATCGAATCTGGACGCGGTTGCTTCCCAGACCGGAATGAGCCAGGTTTTCAGGCTGCGCGGCGTGGATATCTACAGAGTGATGGATTGCCGGCGGGTTGATTCGCAGGCCCCTGCCGAAGAGTTCCCGAAAACCGACCTCATACCGGAACTGGAAGCGTTTTCGGCGCGCCTCGCGGCCTGCGGCGATTTGGATTCGCTTCTCGACACGGGGCTCGACGCCCTATCAACCCTTTTCGGCATCGATCATTCCTTCGTGATGGCCTTGGACGAGGGCGGCACGCGCCTTTATACGCTCGCCAGCCATGGCTACACGCATTCAGGAGAGGGCTCGGAAGTGTGGGTGGGCGAGGGGATCCTCGGCGTGGCCGCGGAGCGTCGCGTGGTGGTGCGCACCAGCAACCTGGCGCGTGAAAGGCTCTTTTCGCGGGCCGTGCGATCCGCCATCCGGCGCCGCGGCAACCCCAGCCTGCTTGAAAAGGAGATTGCGCTGCCGGGACTGCCGGACGTTCAGAGCCAGTTAGTGGCGCCTCTCGTTGCCGGCAATCGACTCCTGGGGGTGCTGTGTTTGCAGAGTGCGGTTACCGGCCGGTTTTTGGCGAGCGACGAGCGCTTGATTCAAATTGCCGCCCGTCATCTCGCGGCCACCATGGCCATGCTCGCACGGTCGGTGGCCAGGGTTGCGAACTTCGCTCCGCCCCGCCGCCCCGCCGGGCGCTCGCCCCTCCGCGCTTGCGTCAAACATTACGCCTCCGATGACAGCATCTTTATCGATGACGCCTACCTGATCAAAGGCGTAGCCGGCCGAATCTTCTGGAAACTCGTCCAAAGTCACGCCCGCACGGGGCGGGCGGACTTCACCAACAAGGAGATCCGGCTGGATCGTGATCTCAAGCTGCCCGATATTAAAGACAATCTGGAAGCACGATTGATCCTCTTGCGGCGTCGCCTGGAGGTTCGATGTAACTTTTTGAAATTACTCCGCGCAGGGCGGGGGCAATTCCACTTGGAAGTACAACGTCCGCTCGCCTTGGAAGAACACCCCTAGAAAGGGAGTGCGGTCCTGGCCAGCCGGGACCGCACTCCAAGGCTCCGGGCGGCGCAGGTATCCGCGGGCGCCGGGGAAACCGGGCGATCCCCCCACAGAACATCTGCGGCACCATAGGGGTCTGAGGCTTTCGTCCGAAAAAGGGCCCGTCAGCTTCTTGATCATCGATCTCGTGGAAAAGCCCACGCCAAATTGACACCGATTGCCAGTTGCCACTCACGCCCTCGGGTGCTGGGGGTCGAGGCTGAAATCTCGTCTCGGCGTTTTGCCCTTTATCCACAGCGCGGCGGAGCCGCAACCTGATCGTGGCACGGCCTTCCAAGCCGTGTCAAAGTCACGGGCAGGGAAGCTGTGAAAAAACAATCTCACGCAAAGACGCAAAGTCACACGAGGCAGAAATGCTTTCTTTGCTTGGGGGGCTTTGCGCCTTAGCGCCTTTGCGTGAGGTGCTTTTCTTTTAAGCAGATTTTTTCACATTTTCAGATGCCTATGCCACGGAATCTTCGCAGCTTGCAAAGATTTTGGGAAATAGTAGTACAGTGCGAGGGATGGCAAGATTCATCTTGATGGCTGATGTTTGTTGGGATATTCACTGAGATTTCCGAGATTGGGTGGGGTGGACGAGCGTTTGGAAGGTAAGCGCCGCTCATGGTCGAGTGCTGCATCATCTCCGGTAATGCAAGGCGGTCGGGGAAGACCTGTCTCTTCATTCTCGCTGTCATTTTCTTCACTGGATCTTTTTCAGTCGCGGTAGCGCAATCAAATGACGAGCTCTTTCGCACTGGAATGCAGGCGCTCGAAGCCAAGGATTTTGCACGAGCGCAGGAATCGTTCGCGGAGCTCGTGAAGTCGGATCCCTCCTCGACAAATTTGGGTTACCTTGCCGTCGCGGAAAGCGGCGCGGGAAATTTGACTCAGGCCATCAGCGACTTCAATCGCGCCATCAAGCTGGGAAACGATTCCGTGCTCACGCGCTACGGGCTTGGTTCTGCATACTTGCGCGACCATCAGCCTGAAGCCGCCGCGCGCGAGCTGCGTGTGGCGCTCGCGAAGGATCCCGGCAGCGTTCCTGCGCGCTATGCGCTGGGCGTGGCGCTGGTGGACCTGGGGGAGGGGCGCGAGGCGATTCCTTATCTCGAGCAGGCCCGCGCGCATTCGCCTTCCAATCCGCAAATCTGGGTCAGCCTGACGCAGGCACAGTTTCAGGCAGGAAATCCGCAATCGGCGACGAAGCTGGCGGATGACGCCACGGAAACGATTCCCGACAATCCGCGACTGCTCATCGAGCTCGCGCGGCTTTGCCTTCGCTACCAGCAATTGCCCAAGGCGCGCACCCTGCTGGAAAGTGCTGTGGAGTTGCAGCCGCACGACGCGGATACGCGGCTTCTGCTCGCCGAGGTTTGCGTGCGCTCGGGGAATCCCGGCGAAACGCTGGAGATTTTGCGCGACCTTCCACCCGGCTCGGGCAAGCCCGGCGAGGCCATGATCCTGACGGCCGAGGCGCGCGCCCTGACCGGCAACCTTGATTTGGCCCGCACGGACGTTTCACTCGCGCTCGAAGCCGATCCCACCAATCCGGATTTTCTGTTGGTGGCAGCGTGGCTCGACCAATTGCAGTCGCAGTTCGAGGCCGCGCTCGAATCGCTGAAAAGGGCTCGTGCCCTCGCCGGTGACAAGCCCGGAGTGCTTTATTCGATGGGCGCCAGTTACTACTTTCTCGGAAATTTCGCCGAAGCTGTCGCATCGTGTGAAGCCGCCCTTCATGCGGACCCACATTTCGATCTGGCGGATCTCCTGGAAGGTTTGAGCGAAATCGAGCTCAAGCAAATGGCCGAAGCGCGCGCGGCGCTGGAGCGTGCGGTTGCTTTGAATCCCCAGTCCGCGCTCGATCATCGCGAATTGGGCGCCGCGCTGTTCAAAATGGGAGACCTGGCGAGCAGCGAGGCGGAGCTCGACCGAGCGTTGGCGCTCGACCCGCATGACGTTGAAGGCTACTACTGGCGCGCGCAGGTCCTCGAAAAGAAGGAAGGGCCGCAGCGCGCCATTGAGGACATCGAAACCGCCATCACGCTCGACCCGAAGTTCGCGGAAGCTTATCCCGCGCTCGCCCGGCTCTATTCCTCACAGGGGCAGGAGCAAAAAGCGGCGGCAATGCTCGACGAGGAAAAGAAGCTCGGAGGGGTGGAAGCGATAAGTGAGCAGCAGCGGCAGCGACTATTGCACGAACTTGTTTCCACGGTACCGTGAGGCGGTACACGTTCGTGCGCAGGCACAGTGCTATCGAGCTAAGGCACCGTGCGCTGCGGCGTTCCGCAACCAACCCTCAGCCGCTTGCACTTGCGGCAAATCCCCGTCTGCGTGCTGCCATGCCGCGAGGAATTCCTCATAGGCCTTTTTTGCGTCGCTGGTCCTTCCCTGAAACTCGAACGAGCGCGCGATGCCAAAAAGCGCGAAGCCGCTTTTCGGGCGTTCGTGAAGCTCCTGCTGAAATGCTTCGCGAGCCAATTCCCAGGCGTGTTTGCGCAAATATGCATAGCCCAGCAATTCCTCAGCGGGCCGGGCGATGTAGGGCGGCTCGGTATAGCCCAGTTCATGTTCTTTCTTGATTGCCTCTTCGAGCAGTGCGAATCCCTGGGCGGACTCGCTTTTTGCGCGATCTAGCTCGCCTTGCAGTTCGAGCGATGCAATCTCCAGCAGGCGCGCCGCCCCGCCCGTCCAGAAGGACGCAACTCCGGCCATCATGGAATTCATTCCGCCCATCGGCGGCGGCTGCGAAGCGAGTCCGTTGAGCGAATTCACAATCGACTTGAGTTTATCTGAGTCCACCTCGGCGTCCGCAATGCCCGAGTCCGTGATTACGAGGTTCAGCAAACCCATGCCATGCGAATACAACCGCCAACCCTGCTGATAATCATCCGCAGCAGCATCAATCGGGTTTGCGAATTCGATGTTGTCGCGGGCAGCGGCGGCATAATTCTCGAATCGCAGGTGAACGCGCAGCAGGGTGCTGCCTGCGGGAATCGCGTAATTGAGCGCGCTGCCGGCATAATCCGGGGGCGCGGGCAGGCCCGCGAGTTTCTTCGCCCAATCGAGCGCCTCCTGCTTGCGTCCTGCCTCAGCGCACGCCGCCGCGAGGTAGCTCAGGTTGTGCGCGTAGTTGTCATCAAATTGCGCGGGAATGTGCTCGCGGGCCAGATAAGCCTCATCCACTTTGAGCGAGTCGAGGAAATACTTTCGTGCCCCCTCGTAATCACCCAGGCGATAGGCGATGTGGCCGCCCATGTGAACAATGTGCCCGGCGTTGGGAGCGCCCCGCAACACCACGGCGACGCTCGCAAGCCCGCTCTGCGGGTCGGGGCCACCTTCGACGGAGTGAATCCAGTAGTGGTTTGCGGCAACGTTTTCGGGATGTGTGGCCAGGATTCCGCGCAGAAGTTTCTGGGCATAAATCTCGCCGGGCGTCGCGCGGCCGTCCGGATCGAAGCCCGACATTACAAAGAATGCGAGGAACGCGGGGGCGTTCAAGTCATTCGGATAGTCTCTGATGAGCGACTGCATTTCCTGCACGTAGGCATCGCGGCCCGCATCGCCGGGAGTCAGGATCAGCGCCGCCCCGGCGCGGACGTAGTGCTTCTCCTGCGGTGATAGCCCGCTCAGGAGCGACTCCGCCTGCTGGATGGCCGCCGCGGCCTGCGCGCCCATGAGGGGGAAATTCGAAAGCGCCTGCGCCATACCCCAATAGGCCATGCCGGCGGAGGGATCAAGCCGCGCCGCCTCGCGAAAGGCCCGATAGGCTTCGAAAAACCAGAAGTCATGCAGCAGGCGCAGCCCTTGATTGAAATACGCCTGTGCCTGCCGCGAGGTGGTGGTGATTTTCAGCGAGGCGTCGCCGATGCCCGTCATGAGCGGTGGCGCAGGCAGGCCGCTGAAGATGGCCAATTCAGGAGCATCAGACGGGGCGGTTGAGTTCGAACAGAAGGCTCTGCCGACCGGCCAAACCCCTATTAGGACGACGAATAAAATCACGGACGGTCGAAGGAATGCTCTTCCGCTCTGCGATTTCCTTGGCACTGGGCCGGCCTCTTTTTCATCGTGCCTGTGCGAAATGCTGAGCCAATACCGGCGTGGCTTGTTGCAAATGCCGGATGAGGACTGGCTTGACATCTTCCCAGAATCGTTTGTCCCTTCGCCTCTGCACTCTGCCTCGGGTGACGCGGGCAAAGTAGCGGGCGGCGATGCCCGCGCAAACCACGCAATAGATCCAATCGCTGCGGATGGCCACCGTGAGGGCAAATGGCCAGGTCGCCACGGCATGTGCCGCCAGGCCGATTCTGAGTTGAAACAATACGGCCGCGCCCAGCAGAAATCCCACCGTCCCCACCAGCGCGGAGACGATCGCGGGAAGGAGAATTCCGATTTTTTGGGAAGGATGACCGGTGAAAAAGCTTGTGAACCTCCCGGTGGCGTGATTGTAGACAAAAAACATTCCAGATTGCCCATTCCCGCGGTCGCGATCGATGGACGAGACGATCTGTCCCTGGCGGGTAGGGAAAACATCCCCCACAAATTCCCAATCCAACTCGGCTCCATCCACCGTCCGCACCCAGACGCGGTCGCTCGTTCCAGTGTGGGATTCGACTCTTTGACCACCACGCAGCAGAACCTGTTGTCCGCCCACGTATGCAACCGAGGGAACGGTATTCACGACGGTATTGTATGTGAACGTCCGGGTTTTCACCTCGATGACCTGCGCGGAGACCATCTGCAAGATGTAACGCTCGCCGGCCAATTTGAAGTCGCGCAATGATTCCGGCAATTGCAGGGGATTGGTGGATGCCCCCGCCTCCGCAGGGCCTGAGTCTGCGAGGCATCCCGTGAGAGTCTGGACGAGCATGGGCAGCAGGGCCATGACCACCAGCGTTCCAATCCAAATCGCCGCGATGACGCCCAGCAATAGCTCCTGGTCAATGGGCACGGCGCGTCGCGTGAAGGCAGATGGGTCCTGATAAGTGGGCTGGTGCCCTTGTGCCGGCGCGGGCTGTCGCACCGCTGCCAGATCGGCAACTTTGTACCGTTCCAAAACACCGCGCTTGAAATTCGGATCCCTTATGAGTTGGCTGGCCCGGTCGTCAAAGTATTTTCTGACCTGCGGGTCCACTCCCCGTGAGGCGTATTTGGCGACGATTTGATTGCTGGTCTGGGAATAAGTGAAGCTTTTTTCGTAAGTGGCGCGGCCGCGTGGCAGCGAGTTTAAGAGGACAGTGAGCGCGGCGTAGCGGCTGGAATCGTCGTAGTAATCTGCCACCACGCGGCTTGCATCCGGAAAGCGCGCGGCAATTTCTTCCAGGCTCGCGCTTCCGCTCGCCTGCGCGAAAGCCGTTGAATACAAAAGCAGGGCCGCAGCCGCCCAGACAGCCGCTCGCACGATCCGCCCCACACATCCGGCCGCGGCCTTTCGGGTTTCCCCGGATTCCACGTTCACAAATTTTCCCCTATGGGTGCGCAGCTTGAGGCCGGAAGTATACTCCGGGCACGGTTGGGTGAACAACTTGTCCATGTTGGGCCGCCTGTGGAAGCCATCGGAGGGTCGAAATGGGCGGGCGGCGGGCAAGCGTCGCTGCCCAATCAGAATAACGAAGGCCGGATGGGCCGCGCGGTTGCCTGGTCCGTATGAAGCACGCAATCGGGATGGGCTTGCAGCAAGGTGGAAGGGTATTCAACCCGCGGTTCATCGAGCAGCGAGATGCGGAAAACGGCGCGGTGGCGTTCTCCTCCCGCCAGAAACAGCCGGATGCGCCGCGCCGCCAGGATGTCACGCATGCCGAGGGTGACGGCCATGGGCGGAACCATGTCGCTGCTCCCGCCCGCGCACCCGATGCTCTGCACCACAATCGAATCGTCGCCCAGCGCCACCACGCGCGTGCGCGACTCGCGGAACTGCGCAATCGAAACGCGGTTCCAGCGCGAGATGGGCGGATCGTTGAAGGCCACGTGCCCGTGATAGCCGATCCCGCCGTAGCAGGTGTCCACGCCGCCCGCGGCCGCGATCTGCCGGCTGATTTCGTCGGGATTGAAGGGGTTCGGGAAGTGCGTATTCCCGGGCTCGGGCCGCAAGTCGGGATTGAGCTTGTCAAAAACCTGGTGGCGCATGAAACCCTCGAAGCTCAGGGGATGATCGATGGGCAGCGGCCGGCTCTCCCAATCCAGGAACTCGTCCATTTGAAAAGTGATTGCCCGCTTCCAACTGATTTGCTCGCGATTGCAGATTTCCACCAGCCGGAAATACTGAGCCACCGGGCCCACCGGAAGAATCCAGCGTGTAGGCACGCCCTTCTGGTTGTTCGCGTGAAGCTCGGCGGCCATGGAGCGCGCGAAATATTCCATCATGTCGGAAATCGAGGGAAAAAGACGCACCCCCATCTTCCCCCGCTGCACAAGGTCATCAACGGGCAAGGCAAGAATTTCTGCAAGCGTCATGGGGAATTCAAAACCTCCACCGGGGATTGGCTCTTAAGGAGTGAGGTGAAGCAAGCGGAAAGTAGGCGGGGTCGTCGTAGGGCGCGAGGGGATTGATGATCTCGATGCCCTTGAAGCCCTGCCGCACGAACTCATCCACCACGTCCGGCGAGTCGGTGCCAAGCCGCACGCGCGCAAGACCAATAATCTTCTCGGGAAATTGCTCGAAGGCTGCGCACACCTCCGCGTTGCTCACGTGCCCGAATTCCTCGCCCGCCGAGCACAAACAGATGCGGTCGATTCCCACCTTGGGCAGCGCCTCGATCAGCCGCGGAAGGAAATTCTCCTGGCGAGCGTAATGCGCGTGAAAGTCAATGACCAAGAGCCGGTCCTCCTCTTCACCGCAACCTTCGGCGTTCCGCCAAGGGAGAGTATTATGCCACAGCACCGTAGCGCCGGGCTTGAGTCCGGCATATGCCGTCCTAAAGGGCGGCTCTACATCAAACCAGGACACTACACAACGGCAGGTTTCTATGCGCATCAAATCGGGAAGGGAGGCAATTCGCCCCCGCGCGGGGGGTGGATTGAAATGTGAGCGTGATCGGGTAGAGCCGCCAACCGAATTCTTGCCGAAATCCAAACTGCAAAGCCGACATGAGTGATATCATGAGTTCCTCGGAGGGACTTAGGTTTCATGATTTGCGACACTCAGCCGCTGCCAAGATGCTCGAAAGCGGCGTGCCGGTCGCAACGGTTGCTCAGGTTCTCGGTTGGTCGACCTCGACGGCGATTCGGATGGCGAAACGGTACGGCTATATCCGGCCAGAGGCCCAAAGGCAAGCCCTGGAATCTGGCCTTGCCCGAGCCCCAGGCAAGCGTTCGGCAAGGCGGGCATTTGGGGCAGTGGCATCCCAAAATCCACCCCAAGTGCAGAGTGTCAATTAGCTAAGTCCATACAGGCCCGTAGCTCAGCCCGGTTAGAGCGCTACCTTGACACGGTAGAGGTCAACGGTTCGAGTCCGTTCGGGCCTACCATTTAACCACTTGGATCCCTTTCCTTTTGTTCGAAACACTGCCCACACCCTCAAAACCCACTGTGTCAGTACGTGTGTCACCAGCCGCAGCCGTCAGAACACTGGCGATCAGGTCCACGGTCTGCATTCTGAAGGACTGCGAAAGGTGCTGATATCTCCTCAATGCGGCGCTGCGGTGGCCAGTACTTTCGCGACGACTGCGTCGGGAACGCTCTGGGCAAGAAGAATTGAGGGCCTAAGATGCCGGAGGTCATGGATATGGAGATCCTTGATTTTGGCCCTCTTGCAGGCTTGGACAAAAGCCTCGCGAATATCCCAACGATGCAGCTTCTTAAACTGCGATGGGTCCTTGCGGAAGTGAGTCGGTTTAGCAGAAAAGAGATAATCGCTTTTCCCGTAACTCGGCAGGCTCCTCAGTTCTTCCACAGCGCTAGCGGGAAGGGGAATTATCTTGGGGTCGTTGTTTTTGGTAATTGGAACTTCTATATACGGAAAAGCTCCATCCAGATGCACCTCCCGCCAGGGCCTTGCGAGTATCTCGGATTTCCTCATCGTCGTGAGGGCTGCGAGTACAACGAAGGATTCCAGCTCCGGTTCACCTTTGCAGGCGGTAAGCAGCCGCCACTCCTTCAGGTCGATGAGCCTCGTACGTTCTCGTTCTCGCAACTGGGGAATGGAGGAAATAGGATTTCTGTCGTACTCGCGGCTCTCTATCGAGTCTGACCTGATTCGGATAGCATCGGGTTGGGAAAATCTCAAAAAGGAGAACCGTCGTGGAGAAACCATATCACATCGTGGGCAAGGGAAATAGCAAGGAGTTGGGGGCGTATCTGGCGAAGCAGGGGCAAGCGTTGCTTCCGATGGTGGAGTTGATGGAGCAGTCGCAGTTAGCGATCGACGATCTGATTGACGTGCTGGGGCGGGCGCAGATTGAGGCGGTGCTGAGGCTGTCAGCGGAAAGGATGGCCGGTGTGCCGCATCCGGGAAAGAAGGGTGGGGAGATCGGTTGGCACGGGCGGGAGGACGGCACGGTTTGTCTGCGCGAGAGGAAGTTGCGGGTGAAGCGCCCGCGCTTGCGAAAGAAGGGGCAGGGCCGCGAGGGCGAGGTAGCGGTTCCGGCCTATGAAGCGATGCGCGGGGGGGGAAAGCTGGGGGGCCGGATGCTGGAGATTCTGTTGCGCGGGGTCTCCACGCGACAGTACCGGGCGGTGCTGCCGGAGATGGCGGAAACGGTGGGGGTTACGCGCTCCAGCGTGAGCCGCCAGGCGGTGGAAGCGAGCGAAGCCGATCTGCGGCGGTTGTGCGAGCGGCGCTTGGACGATCTGGAGTTGCTGATCATTTACCAGGACGGGGTGATTTTCGGCGAGCACCCCGTGCTGGTGGCGGTAGGCGTGGATGAAAAAGGGGTGAAGCACGTACTGGGCATCGCCGCCGGGGCCAGCGAAAATCAGGCGGTGGCCAAAGGTTTGCTGGAAGACGTGGTGCGGCGGGGAGTCAAAACCGACCGCCGATACTTGTTCGTGATCGATGGCTCGAAGGCCCTGCGCGTGGCCATTGACGCGGTGTTCGGAGAAAAGAACCCGGTGCAACGCTGTCGGCAGCACAAGATCGAAAACGTCATGGGCTACCTGCCCGAGCACCTGAAGGATCAAACGAAAGCCGCGTTGCGCGCCGCCTTTCGGCTGCCCGCGAAGGAAGGCATGACGAGGTTGGAGAAGCAGGCGGAATGGCTGGAGCGGGAATATCCCAGCGCGGCGGCGAGCTTGCGCGAAGGCTTGGCCGAGATGTTCACCGTGAATCGTTTGGGAGTATCGCCCCGTCTGGCGCGTTGTCTGGTCTCGACCAATGTGATCAAGAGCCCGCACAGCGGCGTCCGCCTGCGCACGCGCAAAGTCTGCCGCCGCCTTGCTTATGACCGAACAGAATTTCCGCAAGATCATGGGCTATCGCGATCTGTGGATGCTCAAATCCGTCCTTGATCAAAAGGAGGTGTCCTCGCAGAGGGAGGCAGCGTAAAATGATTCCGACCGCCGCTCACCTCCAACGATCTCTGGGACACCTTCCGTATTTCGTTTTGAAATCATTCTGCGAACTGACAACCATTAATCCCACGATCCGCAGAAAATCATTGTAGGGAGTCTCCGCTGTGCCTCTCACGTAATCGAGAAAGAACCCCGATAAGTCCACCCCTGTAGATGCTTTGATCGCTTCCTCAATCGCAGCTCCGCCTCGGAATCAACGGCCCTCCGTTCCGTAAGCGCTTTCCAAATAACGAAACACATCCTGAAGCGATTTATGTCCTTCTGTCTCCTTTCGAATCAAGAGATCGAGCATCACCGTGAGAAGCTCTCCCTTCTGGTAATGACTGATGCTCCGATCCGGCGCTTGGTACGCGGGGTATCTTGAGAGCCAGACCGTACGGCTTGCGTCTTCAACCGATTGGTACTTCCGCGCCGGCGTATTCTCCAAGCCGGTAATAAGACTTCCCAACCGATCAAGATACTGCTGCTCCGTCAGCAGTCCAGCTCGCAGAAGGATAAGTCGGGCAACCGCACTAGTGGCGCCTTCGCTGAACCACAGATCGGACGTATATGGCTCCTTTGTATACTCGACCGGGACCATACTGCAAGGGCGGATTCGCCTGATGTTCCAGAGATGGAAAAACTCATGCGCGGTTACGCTGTCAATCGCACTTATGTCTGCCCTAATGGCGGACGCCGGGACCTCAATGGCGGTGGCCCGCGAGTGCTCCATGCCTTCAACTTCGCCCCCATCTGAGAATTGATAAAGCAGCATATAGGACCTAATCGGAAGGAGTCCAATCCAATCTGCCTCAGTTTGTATAATTGTTTCGTCCCGACGGATCAGTTTCTGCATGTCAAGAACATTTGGGGGAGCATCGACGACGACGGAAATTACTGTTCCGCGCATCGCGAACTGTGCATCCGAGAACTTGCCTATCCAAAACGGGCTATCCACCAATCCGTCGTAATTGTTCGCTTCAAAGCTATTGCCGTGTTCTGCTAGTTCTTTGACCGCATAAAAAGATTCCGTTGGTAGCCAAACTTTGCTCGCGCTTTCCGGCGCGTGAATTGCCAGTCAATCTTCACCCGCATGCGATTGACCTTGCGGTTCCAGGCGCGGGCTTCGCGTCGTAGGATAGCCAAGGTGGGAATCCTGCGTCTCCCGAGGCATTGCCGGGCGAACAGACTAATTTCG
>JASHTO010000093.1 GCA_030040515.1 Terriglobia bacterium | reverse complement strand
TGGCCGGTGGTGGGTGATCGCGGATCGCACGCAGGCGCCCGCAGGCATCGGCTACACGCTGGAAAACCGCCTGCTAAGCGCGCGCACGCTGCCCACGGTGTTCAGCCAATATCGCATCCGGCAGCTCGGCCGCTTCTTCGATCTGCGCCGCGACGCCCTGTTTGCCCTGGCGGCTCGTAAGAGCAAGAGCCCGCGCGTCGTGGTGCTTACTCCCGGCCCGCACAATGACACTTACTTCGAGCATTCATTCTTGGCCGGCTATTGGGGATTCCCGCTGGTCGAGGGTGACGATTTAACCGTTCGCGACAATCGCGTTTACCTGAAAACTCTTGCAGGGCTCGAGCCCGTTGACCTGATCATGCGTCGCTTCGACGACAGTTATTGCGACCCGCTTGAGCTGCGCGGCGATTCCCTGCTGGGTGTTCCCGGCCTTGTGCAGGCGGTGCGATATGGCGCGGTGGTGGTTGACAACGCGCTGGGCAGCGGATTGGTGGAAGCGGCCGGGCATCTTGCGTTTCTGCCCGGGCTTTGCCGCCAGCTTTTGGGCGAAGAACTCCACATGCCGTCGGTGGCCACGTGGTGGTGCGGGCAGGAGCAGCCGCGCCAATACGTGTTGGAGCATTTGAACGAACTGGTGATCAAACCGTCGTCTCCCAGCTTCGGCGACTGGCTGGAGTTTCCCGCGACCATGGACGCGGCGGCACGCGAAAAAATGATCGGGCGAATCAAGAATCATCCGGAGCGCTACGTTGCGCAGGAAGGCATCGCGCTCTCGACCGCCCCCGTGCGCACGGACGCGGGATTGGCCGCGCGCCACGTGGTTCTGAGGGTCTTTGCGGCGTGGGACGGTCAAGCCTATAACGTCCTGCCCGGCGGCCTGACGCGAGTTACGACGGAAACCACTTCCCAGCGGCTTCCCATTCCACTGGGCGGCGCAAGCAAAGACACCTGGGTGCTGGGGGGCGATGACGAAACCGCGCCCGCATCGAGCCTCGCGCCCATTACCATTGAGCCGTACTCCGGCCGAGGCGCGCTGCCCAGTCGCGTGGCCGACAACCTCTTCTGGCTGGGCCGTTACACGGAGCGCGTGGAAGCCAATGTCCGCCTGCTGCGCGCCATGCTGCCCGCGCTCTCCGCGGAGGAGGATTTCGGCCGTGCCGTTTCGCTGGATACTGCCGTTTATCTTCTGGTCGGGCTGCATTTTCTGCCGCCCGAAGACGCCACCGCCTCACTCGCCGACCAGCGCTGGCACGTGCAGCGATTCCTGACCGACATGGTCTACGATCCCTCACGGATTTCCAGCCTGGGATGGAACCTGAAGGAAATGCGCCGCGTGGCATGGCAACTGAAAGAGCGATTGTCGAGCGACACGTGGCGCGTGCTCCAGCAGCTTGAGTCGGATTTCTCCCGGCCCGTGCCCGTCAATCCCGAGCATCGCTTCATTGCCCACATCAATGTGCTGGACCGCGCCGTGATGACGCTCTCCGCCTTTTCCGGCCTGCTGATGGAAAACACCACGCGCGGCGCGGGATGGCGATTCCTGGAGATGGGGCGGCGACTCGAGCGCGCGTTGCAAATGGCGGAGTTGCTCCGCGCCGGCATCGCGGAAGTCCCGCCGGAAACGGAACCCTATTTGAACATTTTGCTTCAGGTCGCGGACAGCTCCATCACCTATCGCACGCGCTACCTGAGTGTGCTGCGCACGGACCTGGTGCTGCAACTGCTGCTGGCTGATGAATCGAACCCGCGGTCCGTGGCGTTTCAGTTGGACGCGCTCGTCCATCAGGTGGACTTGCTCGTGGAGCGCGACGATCCCGAGCATCGACGGCTGGAAGGCTTGGCTTCCAAAGCGCTGGGCGAAGTCGGCGTGGCGATTACGGAAGAGTTGGCACAGCGGGACGTCGAGGGGCGATTCGCGGCGCTCGAATCGCTAATCCAGCAGCTTAAGGGCAGCTTGTACGCATTTTCCGAGGAATTATCGGCGCAATACATGACGCCGGCCAAGCCCGCGCGGCTGACGGCATCGTGGTGAGGCTGTAGGGGCGGGCCCGCCCAGGCGGGAGCGCCGCTACAATCTGAGGGTTCATGCTCTACCGAATTACCCATACAACCCGCTATACCTACCCGGCACCCGTGGGGCAATGCTTTAACGAAGCGCGCCTGACGCCCCGCGCCCTGCCCACCCAGACCCGGCGCGAGCACTCGCTGCAAGTGACGCCTCGCCCGGCTTTCTTGCGAAACCGCCTGGACTATTTCGGCAATGATGTGGTGACCTTCGGCGTCTATGAGAAGCACGACAAGTTTGCGGCGGTAGCCACCAGCGTGGTGGAAGTGCAACCAGCCGCGAGTGAGATTGCAACTTCGCCTTCCTGGGACCAGGTACGCGAGTTGCTCGCCCAGCCGATGGACGAGATCGCCATTGCCGCCTCCGAATTCATCTTCGATTCGCCGTTCGTTTTTTCACTTCCCGAACTGCGCGAATACGCGCGGCCGACTTTCACGCCCGGGCGCCCGCTGCTGGATGCCGCGAAAGAATTGATGGCGCGCATTCACGATGAATTCAAGTACACGCCCAAGTCGACGTCCATCGATACGCCGCTGCTGGAGGTTCTGCGCAATCGCCAAGGCGTGTGCCAGGATTTCGCGCACCTGATGATCGGCGCGCTGCGCTCCCTGCGGCTCTCGGCGCGCTACGTGAGCGGATATATTCGCAGCGGGCCGCGCTTCCAGGGAGCCGCCGCCTCGCACGCCTGGGTCTCAGTGTTTGATCCCCAAAACGGTTGGCTGAGTTTCGATCCCACCAACAACCTGATGCCCTCCGACGCGCACATAACCTTAGCCTGGGGCCGCGACTACGGCGACGTGCCACCGGTCAAAGGCCTCACCCTGGGCGGCAGTGGACAATCGGTGGAAGTGGAAGTCCGCGTGCAGCCGCTGGATCAGGCATGAACGCAATTCTGAGTCGCTTGGCAGGGCCCATCCGCCGCTGGTGGACGCCGCCGGTTGTCGAATCTCCGGGCTCGGTCTTGGCCGCCGTTGCGCCTGAATTTTGGTTGGAGTAAGCTTGACGTTATGAGCACCCTGGAACAGATTGAAGACCCCGTCCGTCAGCTTTCGCCCAAAGAACTCGCCGCGTTTCGAGCGTGGTTTGCCGAGCTGGATGCCGAAGCGTGGGACCACCAGATTGAAGAAGACATCGCGGCCGGCTCGATGCCCTGGCCGAAGAGGCCCTGAAAGATCTTCGCGAGGGCCGCTGCACGAATCGATGAAACCTCGGGCGAACCCAAGGTTTTGGCGATGCTATCGGCAACTCCCTGAGCACGTCCGCCAGTCGGCAGACGAATCCTATCAACTCCTACTGCAAAACCCCAGGCATCCCTCCCTTCACTTCAAGAGGCTTGGCCGTTATTGGTCGGTGCGTGTTGGATTACATTACAGGGCGCTTGCCGTTCAACAAGAATCCGATGTTGTGTGGTTCTGGATCGGGCTACACAGTGAGGCAGCATCATCTGCCTAATGACAAGGTGTGCTCGCGTCTGGCGCCGAGCGAGGAGGGGATCCTGCTGCGCGACATGCATCCGGGCTATATTAGCTGGGAAGAATACCAGTCGGATCTCCAACGCGTGAAAGGTAATGCTCTCGCTTGGAGCGCCGAGCGGCGGCGTGGACCAGCCCGCGAAGGCACGACTACTGCAGGGGCTCGTGATCTGTGGAACTTGCGGGGAACTCATGTCGGTCCGCTACCACTCGCACCGCAATCAAAACGTGCCGACCTACTGGTGCGGGCGGCGCTTGCTGCAGCGGGGCGAAAACGGTCTGTGCCAAACCGTCCATGGCGGTGCGCTCGACGCGACGATCTCGTCATTGAGGCGCTGACGCCGATGGCCATCGAAGTCGCGCTGACGGTGCAGCAGGAGATCATGAACCGCCACGAGGAAGCCGATCGGTTGCGACACCAGCACCTGGAGCGTGCGCGCCTGCGGCGATGATACTGATCTACTCTCCTCCCGGCATCTGTTCAGATTTCTACGTTCTTAAATGCACGCGGACACCGGCGATCATCCACACTTTTTGCGCAATATCCGGTGGTCCTTATTTGCTGTCGGGCAGGGTGAAGTCTCACCGCCATCCGTCATCCACACGCATCGCAGCGCCATGTTTAAGAGAAGCCGACAACTCGATGGGGAACGTAGAGTTCCTCAAGATGCCGAACCTCTTCCG
>JASHTO010000092.1 GCA_030040515.1 Terriglobia bacterium | reverse complement strand
GAACGCGAAGGAGGCTGACGTCGCAGCCAGCGAAGCGCTCGCCCTTCATCCCGCGAAGGCTGAGGGGTACCGGCAGATTGCCCTCGGCTTCGCCGCCGAGGGGCGCATGGATGACGCGGCCTTCGCCCTGATGGAAGGAAGGCTGATCACCGCTGACCCCGGCCTCCGATCCGATCTCCTGGACTTATACCGCAGCGCTTTCGCCAACAGTTGTGCGATTACCGCAGGGCCGAATGGTCCGACGTTTAATCTCTCCTGCGATTTTGTTCACAAGCAGTTCTGCGCGGCGTCCGTCGAGGCGGTCAAAACCGTCATGGATACGGGACGAAGGGACCTGGCCAGGAAGCAGAAGCAGGATTTGCTGCAAAAATACGGGTGTCCTGCCGGCCCTCTGGAGCAGGTTTTGCCGGACTAGCACCTAATGGCAGAAATAAGCGTCCTTATTCGCGTGGGTGATGGGGCGATAGAAGGGCGGGGCTGAAGCCCCGCCCTTCCAGGACTCTGAATAATTCCACTTATTAATGCAACTAAGCACCAGCTCAAAATTCCCACGCTGAGCTTCGACCCATTTCGGTTTCCGTGACGCGACGTGATGCGATATTATTGCCGAATCCTGAGCCAGGCCGGCAGCCGCAAGCTGGACTTGGCTTCCGGAGTTCGAAGTCGATTTGTTAAGCAACAAGGACTTTTTTCTGCCAATAACAACTTTGCGTAGACCACTACCCCAAATGAAAATAACAGCTACTTTCGACGCGAAGGAAGCGAAGCCGAGGTTCGACCGCCGGGAATTTCTGAAGACCGCAGCCCAGACAGGCGCGATGGCGCTTTTGCCGGCCCATTTCATTCAGAACTCTGAGTCTAGAATTCAGAATTCAAATGATGACTATCCTGACTTGGCACGTCTGCGCCTTGCCCGGCCAAATTCTGGCCTCATTTCACCCGAAAAGACCTATCGCATGATGGAATGGGAATTCCACGTTCCGCCTGAGGCAAATTTCCAGATTGACGTTGAAGGCGCCGTGAAGGCCGCGCGAGATGCAGGTGCGGAATGTCTGATGATCTATTCCCAAAGCCACTGGGGATATGCCTTGTACCCCAGCGATTCAGCGGTTCGCCAGCCGAATCTGGATTACGACCTGTTCGGAAGGGAAGTGGAGTTGGCGCGGCGACACGGCATGTCGCTGACGGCTTACTACAGCCTTCAGTTCAACAATCAGTGCGTGTTCGCGCACCCGGATTGGGCGTGGGTCAACGAAGCGGGAGAGCAACAGACGATGCGCTGGTACATTACCTGTCTCGATTCTCCCTATCGTCAGTACGTCTTGAGCATGATGGGCGAAATCTTCGCCCGCTATGACGTCCAGGAGCTCTTCCTCGATATTTTTGGAATTCAGTTCGAACTCTATCGCAGCTCGGGCAGGAATCCCTTCTGCTTCTGCAAATACACCGAGGAAGCCTGGAACCACGACCATCCCGGCGACCCTTATCGCCAGGGCTTTCAGAGTCGCGAAGGTTGGGAGAAGCGCTTCAACTGGCACCAGCAGCGCACCCTGACCAACATGCTCGATGAAATCATCGCCGTCGCGCGAAAGCACCGGCCGGATTTGTTGATATCACTGAATGGCGGCCCCGAGTCATTCCCCAACGACATCATGAAGAAAGTCAGCTTCATTTACGCTGAGCCACTACCGTGCCCCACTGGAATCGCTCTCGGCTCCATTCTCATGCGCGGCTGGGGCCGGCCTTATTTTCAAGCTGGTATATTCACCCGCTACGGGTATGCCGACATTTATCCGGGCTCGATTCCACGGGTGCAGGCCGATGCGCTGATCGTTCAGAATGCGCGGACCTTTTTCGTCGGGAACGCGCCGGTGGTGGGTGGAATCGACGGACAAGGATTCTCCAAACGCTGGTTCGCTGTCGCCAAGGAGACCTGGGAAGACGTCAAGAACGTCGATTGCCTGCTCGGCCCGGATCTTCAGCCGCTCTCGAGCATCGCCATGCTCTACAGTGAATCAACGCGCGACGAGCTGGACGCCGAAAAGCGGCCTGTGGATTTCCGCCATTCCACGCTCGGCGCGCTTGAAATCCTGACGTATGCAGGCCGCCCGGTGGAGAGCCTGGCAGAATTCCGGCTCGAAAAGAAAGCGCTCGAAGAATTTCAGGTTCTGGTGCTGCCGGAGGTAGAGGTGCTTTCCTCCACCCAAGCCGAAGCTATTCGCGAGTGGGTCAGCGACGGCGGCACGCTTCTGGCAAGTTTCAAGTGCGGCCTGCTCGACGAGAATCGCCAACCGCGGGCGAATTTCCCATTGTCAGACGTCCTGGGCGTGGACTTTGTTTCTGAGGAGCGCAAGTACTGGTATGGCGAGCCGGGCAATGCGCATTCGCCCGATTTTACTTCCATCTACCTGGAGTCTGCCGGTCATCATCTGGCCAGAATGCTGAGCGTCAGCACGGTAGGTCTGCCGGGGTCTTTTCTGCGACTGCGAAGGACCCACGCTGAGGAAGTAATGCGCTACCGGCTGCCGCTCATGGTTGAGGACACGGCTCACCGCCACTGGTTCAATTGGGGGCCGCCTCCGCCGGGCTCAGAAACTGCAGGCACGGCCGTGGCGTTCAACAAGTTTGGCAAAGGCCAAGCCTTATACCTCGGCGTTCCGATTTTTTGGGCCATGCAGGCTCGGCCGTTTTGGATCCTCGATTGGATTCCATCACTTCTGCGCGAGCTGGCACCGAATCCCATTGCGGAACTCCGATCAGTGCCGTTCTCCGAATATGTGCATGGAACGTTTTTCTACGATCCGAGCAAACAATTTATCCTGGTGCAGGTTCTGAACACCATCGAGCTCGCGACGAATGGCGAGATTCGCCCCGGGCCGCGTGTGGAGATTCACCTCGATATGCGCAGACTGAAAATATCGGGCGCGCGCATGGTTTGGCCGGAGACGAAAGACTTGCCGCTTAAGTTGGTGAATGGAATGATTGAGGTGGCGCTGGATAATCCCCCGCGCTACATAGCCCTTCTTTTGCGAGTTGCCTGAAACCATGAGTCCCGCAATCTCAATTCCTGAAACCGGCAAGTCAAGGTTCACCCCAATTGAGAAACTCGTGGAGGAATTCAAAGGTCCCCACGCCGTGAATCGTGTGTGGTCCATTGAAATACTCGATGCGCGTCCGGTCGGATAATCCCATCCGGTCGTAATGCTGCTTTACTTTGGCATATTCGTACGCCACCCAGGAATCAACCGATACGGGATCGTCGTGCCCCCGCTCAACCATAAATGGCCGGGGCGTCATCAGGTTGGCCATATCACTGTAGTTAAAGGTATTTCCGAGATTAAACTCCAGCATGTCATATTCAATGCTGAAAACGTAGCTTAAAGGAGAATCGTCGCGGCTGACCTTCCAAATCCATTCGTTAAAGTCACCGGAACATATCGAGAGGGCGTAGCGATCCAGCAGCGGAGGGACGCGCACCGCTGTCTTGCCGCCGTAGGATAGGCCGTAGAAGCCGATTCGGCCCGGGTCAACAAAGGGCAAAGTGCAGAGCCAATCGAGCGCCCGCTCGTGCTGGCTGATAATGAATGAGAAGAGCGTCAGCTTAAGGGGATGAGCGAGGCGTTCGAGCTTTCTGAACTTGTCACCCCCGATATATGGATTTTGGGGGCAGTAAACGACGAAGCCGTGGTCGGCCAGGTCCGCGGCAAATCGGTGATAGTAATGCTCGGCCGGCACGTCGTCGCTGATCAAGTCCTGCGGCCGGCCCTCCAGACCGTGCTGGCACACCACGACGGGCCGCCGCTCCCCGGGTTTTAGAGACTTGGGGACCAGGAGAATGCCGTAAGCAAAGACTTCCGGCCAGAGGGACAGCAGGACCTCATAGCCCGCCCAACTGGCTTCCACATTGATCTTGCGCGTCTGCGCTCGGAGTGGTTCTGAAGGTGGGGGAAGCTTGCCGAGCACTTCCTCCCAGAGATAACTTTTGTAGAATCCCGTGCTTTGTTTCCAGTTGCTCACCGAGGAGTCATCTGCCCGCGCCCAGAATTTCTTCCGCACGAACTCGCTGTTCATTACCGCGCGCCGCGTGAAGTCGCGAAGCTGCTGGAACTGGCGGTGCTGGCGTGCCGCCGGATCAATGTCAATTTGCGCAGGCTTCGGCTCAGGCCCAGGCGGCTTCAACGCACCGTTTGCGCCAAGGCCGCGCAGAAAGGCGCGCAAGGCCGCATCGGACCCAGGATCGCCCTGGCCGTCGCCGCTGACGACCAGGGCCAGGTGATCGCTCGCGCCCAGCTTGTCGAATACGTGCTGAGCGCGTTTCACTTCGCTTTGGACGTTCGCGAGTTGCGGGCTGATGAGCCTGCCCGACGCCGCGGAAGCCGTGCGCCCGTCAGTTGCAGGAGGCGGGCCGGAGACCTCCACTCCTCGAGCCGCTTCCACCACCAGCGCGCGCGGGGCAATCAGCGCGGCCAGTTCCGCGTCACCGAATTCCTGAAGCAGCGACCAGACATTCCGGTAGATCGGCTCCTCCCACAAATCTTCGCGCGCCTCAAAATAACCACTCACGCAGACCGCATGAATGCGCGTGTCGACTGCAGCGCTATAGAGTGAAAGCAGGCCCCCCTCACCGTAGCCCATCACGCCCACAGGAGCACCCTTTTCGTCCTGCAGAAGGTAATCGATCGCCGCCAGGATTTTCTGTACCTCGTAACCGATGGTGTGCCGGCCGACTTCGTACGCCATGCGGTAAATGAATTCGCGATGCGTCAGGTTGGTGGACTTTCCGATGGCGGGATTGCCGGACCACTCATCGCCGCGGCTGATCAGTGTGGGGATCATCACCTTGCACCCGTTTTCCACCAGCCGCCGGGCGAATTGAGCTTGGGGAGGAACTCCTGCGGCCAAGCCCACGAGCATTTCCGGAGTCCAATCCGCATCGGGGAGCGCTACGATGTAGGCCTTCGGGTTATGGGTCGAAGGAATCAGCAGCAACCCTTCGGCGTCTACGCCCTCCATCACCGGCCAACGTATGTGAGTGGCCGTATAGCCGTTGCCCTGGACGGGCGCAGCGGTAAAAGATGTGTTGACCCGAATCTCAAGTTCCGGCGTCGTGTTTGGAACCCGCTCATCAATCAATCCGATCAATTGGCGGAGGCGATTCCGATTGGGTTCAATGGATGCTTCATAGGCGGCGTGAGTCGAAAAATCCTGCTTCCAAAACGCGGCGCGCGCTTTCACGGACTCGCGGGTGAGTTGAAGCAGATGGCGGTGCAAACCTTCTACCATTTGGGCCGCAAGGTCGCCTTCTGCTGTAAGGGGTTCGGTTCCAGGGAAGACACCGGCGGACGAAACGGACGAATCACCGCCTTGCGGTTGGACCGATCCAGCCTTTGCCGGAAGGTGTGCGAGCCCACCCGCCAGCGCCGATTTCCCCAGGATTTCTATCGCTTCACGTCTCGTCATGCTGCTCCCACTCGAAAGCCAAAATGTTGCCACGAAGTGACTCGCAAAACAATTCTGAAAAATTCATCTTCAAAGGTTGACCCCACAGCAGGGCAATGACATCCTTTGGGCATTTCGCGGCACGAGTGCAGGGGGTAGCTGATGATAAAACTTAGCCGTCGACAGCTCTTACAGAGGGCAAGTGCGGGTGCAGCACTCGCAACGATCGGGGCAAAGGCGCCGCCGGCCGCGGCATTACCTCAAAGCGAAGACTCGATTCCCAAGAAGGCCGGTTTCGAGTGGATGCGCACTGTCCGCCTGATGATCGCCGAGGGATACGCTCCGCCGTTTTATCCTTCACTTGATTATGAACCGCAGAAAGCCCTCGAGATCGCAAAGAGGGTTCACTTCAATGCGATTCGTTATCCCACATTTTCCTACCTGGCGTTTTATCCAACTCAAACGAAATTGCCGCGGCATCCGGAGTTGGGCGACCGCGACCCCTTCCGGCAGACCATCGAGCTGTTTCACAACGCGGGTCTGAAGGTTGTGGCTTACAACCCACTCAACCATCCGTTCATGGATGTGCACAGTGAGAATCCCCAATATCGCGACTGGATGCGCTACGACGCCGAGGGTCGTCCTTACAGAACGCGGCACTTTGGCTGGACGGAATTCTATGAAGGCTGCTTGAACAGCCCGCTGCGGGACCAAACCTTGCAAGCCGTGCGTGAAGTGGTGACCAACTATCCCGTGGATCTGATGTACTTCGACGGCCCGTACCAGGGGATGGACCAACGGCTGCACTATTGCCACTGCCAATACTGCAAAGCTGCGTATCAGAAGGCGCGCGGGAAGGGAATTCCTCTGCAAGATGCCAGCACGACTTGGGATGATGATTTTGAATATCAGCAGTGGCTGACCCAGGACGTAATTGAAGCTTTCATGCAGCAAGTGTGTGCAACGGTGCGAAACGTTCGCGACGTCCCCGTGGTCTACAACGACACCGGGCTGCTGAGCGGGGATTGGAGGTCCCGCGCGTATCGCTACGTTGATGGGTTCATGTTTGAGGCGGCGGACACACCTGAGGAAAAACTCTTCAACCTGCGCATCGGACAATCCACCGGCAAAGTGATCTGGACGTACATCAGTTCGCACACGGAGTACGACCGCCAGCACCTGAAGGACAAAACCGTCCGCGGATGGTACAGCACGCCCGTGGCGGGAGAGCGCTTGATGCTCGATGCGGCTGTGGCCGCAGCGGCCGGAGCGGGCTACTGTTATTGGGGGCTCAATCGGCTGTTTTACGAACCCAAGGAAGTTCTGGATGGCCCCACGATCGGCGGCCTGAAGAAGGTGATGGATTTTGCCGCGCAGCACGAAGCCTTGCTGCAATCGGTCACTCACCAACCGCAGGTGGGTGTTTTGACGGGAGCGCAGACACAACAGTGGTACAAGGGCGAGAAGTTCGTACGCGAGAACTACCGGAACTACTATTACGGAGCGTTTCAGCTACTCAAGGACTTGAATTTCGATGCCGAGCCCTTCCTCGATTTCGAAATGACGCCGGAACGCTTGGCCAAGTACCCGCTCATCTACGCTCCCAATGCCGTGTGCCTTAGCGACGCGCAGTGTTCGATGCTGGGGAAATATGTGGAAGGCGGCGGACTACTCCTGGCAACTCACCTGACGTCAGTTGCCGACGAATTTGGCCGTGCGCGCAAAGATTTTGGGCTTGCCGATGTGTTGAAGGCCACTCTGCTGTCGCCTGAGCCGGTGGAGATACCGGACCTTTACTTGCGGGCGGACATCTCTCTAACCATTGCGGGCATTCCTCCGGATCGCTATTTTCCGCAAGACCCCCAAGTAGTGGCGTTCGAAGCGAAGGGTGAGGGGATAGCCGAGACGTATGATCGCGGTCATCGGCGTCGCTTTGGGACGGCAGCCGTTGCCACGCGGTTCGGGCAGGGCAGGGTAATTTACGTCGGATCGGGACTGGAAGCGGTTTATGCCGAAACGTTGAATGAGTCCATTCGCACGCTCGTCGCGGCCTTGCTAAGCGAGTTGGTTCAAAAGAGACGAAATAATTATGAAGTCGAATTCCGTCCGGGCCTGTCGTGCCAGTTTGCCTCCTCGAAAGACATCTTGTTGTTGCACCTGTTCGCCAACACCGGGAGCATCTGGAAGAAGCTGCTGGTGCAGGAATCGTTTCTCCCTTTAACCGATGTTGTTGTCCGACTGCGAATTCCCGAGGGCCATACCATCAAGTCAGCGTCGCTCTTGTGGAGCAGGTCCACGCCGCCATGGAAGATCGTAAATGGCATGGTCGAATTGACCGTCCCGGAAGTGCATCCTTACGAACTTGTCCGCGTGGACCTTCACACATGAAAGACCCGCTGTGATGGCTGGTGATCGCGCGGGCGTTTGCCGCGACCCTGCTGAATTGCCTAAACGGGCAAACTCTCTCCCTGACCGCGCCGGTGATGATGGATCAACTCGGCAAGGACCACCCGTCATACGCGCGCTCGCCTGGGGAATTTTCAGCAGCGGTTCGGCCGCAGGAGCTATTCTGGCGCCACCGATTTCCTCATTCTTCGCCGATGTCCTCATTCCAGATTTCGGGATGAGTGCGAATGTAATCCCCCAGCAGGGAAACGCACTCCTGGGAATCGAGATCGATAACTTTCACTCCCAGCGAGCGCAGCCAATCGAGTCCGCCTTGAAAATTGCGGCTCTCACCCGTCACAACCGTTCCGAACCCAAACTGGCGAACCAGTCCGCTGCAATACCAGCACGGCGCGAGCGTAGTGACCATAACCAATCCGTGATAACTGCGCTGCCGTCCGGTATTGCGAAACGCCGCCGTCTCGCCGTGCATGGAAGGGTCGCCGTCCTGCACGCGGCGGTTGTGGCCGGAACCAATCAGGCGGCCGCTCGAGTCGAAGATCGCCGCGCCAATCGGGATTCCACCCTCTGCTAATCCCTTCCGGGCTTCGGCAATCGCCACAACTAGCATCTGGTGATAGTCCGGTTCGGATGCCATCTTTACCTTATCCATTATGGATGGAGGAACGTGACTTCCCGCAAGGGGCGAAGTGCAGTGGCAGGGGTGGAGGGACTCGAACCCCCGACCCTCGGATTAGAAAACCAATCCCCCACCGTTCACCCTATTCGGATTCACGACTTTTCACTCAGATACAGCGCTTCTCACTCGGACCGGAGCCCCCAGTTCGGGCACGAGTATGCACCCCATTATGCACCCCGTGCGCTACCGGTTCAATTAAAGAGCAACGGTTTTTCATCGCTATCTGATTGCCTGCAACGTGTTGCACCTGTAATTAGCATTTCGAAGCGCAGACTCAAGCAACTTGACGCCATCCAACTCGTTCGTCAGCAGCGCGAGAATCGCAAACAGGCAATCGCTTACCACGCCCGTCCATTCGTACTTTGCGGCCTCCCCTTGCGCAAGCCTCGGCCAGACCAGTTCATCTACACTCGCCGCAACGGCAACTTCCTCCTCGAAATCACCGCCCATCCTCGTTTTGGACTGCCGTACGGCCAGGATCGCCTGATACCGATCTGGCTCGCCACTCTCGCTCACAGACAGAAGGCCCGCACCCTTCATTTTGACAGCCCGACTCAATTGCTTGATTATTTCCATCTCCCAAATGATGGCGCTCAGTACCGTCGAATGCGAGCAGCCTTCCAGCGAGTTTTTGCCGCCACTATCTTCTTCGGAACGGACGGACTCAGGAGCCAAGTTTTTGTGGATTCGGCTCGCTTCCACTTCCTCGACCAGATGAAGCTCTGGTTCAATCGGAGCGACGAACCGAACCTATTGCGGTCTCGCACCCTTGAAAACTGCGTCCTACTCAGCGAAGCCTTTTACCGGGAAATCGTTGAGCACCCGATTCCTGTCGAACGCGAGGTTATAGCCGCCCTTGCGCACGCACCCGGGCTACTCGATTTCTACGTCTGGATTACATGGAAGAGCTGGACGGTCAATGGCCACCCTGCCCGGATTCCTCTGTTCGGCGCCAACGGGCTCTGCAACCAGCTTGGCACGGCTCACTATTCGGTTGATCGGCTGTTCCGGCACAAAATCGCGCAATGGCTTTTGCAAGTCAAGACCCTTTGGCCGGAGTGTCCCGCTTCGCTATCAGAAGATGGCCTACGTTTGGTAGTTCGCTCATCGAAAACATGCACGGCCATACACCCTATTGAAAAGCCTGTGAATCCATAAACATTTCCACGGCATTTTGGTTACGCTTACCAAGGCAACCTTTCAATAAGTTTAAGGCTGGGTTCCGGCATTTTAGTTACGGTCAAGCGGCATTTCAGTTACGCATCTCCGGCATTTTAGTTACGCTCAACCCCACGAACCTCAACCACACCAATTAGATACGCAACGCCCCTGTATATGCCTGTATTAGACCCGCTGAAGGGCTCCTGTAGTAGCTGAAGCGACGCTGTGGAGAACTGTCGCTGGCAAGGTCAGGGAATTGGCAAGGCACTTCTGAAAGACGCAATGCAGCGCACGTTAGAGGCGGCCGACGTTGCCGGCATTCGCGCGTTCACAGTTCACGCCAAAGACGAAGCCGCCACGGGTTTTTACCAGAAATTCGATTTCACCCCCTCGCCGACCGATCCGATGCATTTGTTCGCTCTGTTGAAAGACGGGTGCCGGACTCTTGCTGCCTAAGTCTCATTT
>JASHTO010000091.1 GCA_030040515.1 Terriglobia bacterium | reverse complement strand
ACACCTGAAGGCGTGCCGGCGACGCTGGCCGAAATGAGCGGCAACGAGGTTGCTCACCTCATTCAAGACATCGACGGCTATTTGTGCGAGCTGGGACTGGCACAGATTCGCGACGGCTTGCACATCCTCGGCCAAATGCCGCCGCTCGCGGATATGTTGAGATCGCTCACCCGCCTGCCGAATGCCGGCGTGCCCGGTCTTCAGGCGTCCCTGAGCCGGCATTATGGTTATTCGCTGCCGGCGCTTCTCGACCGGCCGGGAGAGCGCCTGGAATCTCCCGAAACCCTTGCCGGAGCTCTCTGCCATTCCCACGCCGATATTCTTCAGCGGCTGGACGAGCTTGCCCTGTCGCTGCTTCAGGCGCTTGAAGAGCGGGGATTCCAGCCGTCAACGATTGCCAACGTGCAACAAATCACCATCGGGACAGTCAGCACGGACGTAAGCGCCGTGCTGGAATACGTTTGCGTTAGCCTGGTCGGGAAGCTTGAGCAGGTGGGTGAAGAAATCACGCATGTTCTGAACGCGCTGGAGGGCCGCTACGTTCCTGCCGGACCTGCCGGTGCCCCCACGCGGGGGATGGCCGGAATTCTTCCCACCGGCCGAAACTTTTATGCCGTGGACCCCCGGGCGCTGCCTTCGCCCGCCGCGTGGGAAGTGGGGCAGCAACTCGCCCGCGAAACAGTAGGCCGGTATCTCAAGGAAGAAGGCGCATACCCTGAAATGATCGGCCTCAGCATTTGGGGAACGTCGCAGATGCGCACTCAGGGGGACGATGTGGCAGAAGCACTCTCTTTTCTGGGCGTGCGGCCCGTCTGGAACGCGCAATCCCGCCGCGTCGAGGGAATAGAAGCGATTCCTCTGGGTCAATTGGGCCGGCCGCGCGTGGACGTGACGCTGCGCATCAGCGGCTTCTTTCGCGACGCCTTCCCGCACCTGGTGACGCTGCTTGACGATGCCGTCCGCCTGGTGGTTTCGCTTGACGAGCCACTCGATCAGAATTTTCCCCGCCGGCATTATCTGGCGGAGTTGGAGAAACCCTCGGACCTGGCGACCGAGGAGGCCGAAGAGCAGGCCCTCTACCGGATCTTTGGAACCAAGCCAGGCTCTTACGGCGTGGGGCTTTCACAATTGATGGATACCGGCCACTGGCATACCACGGATGACCTTGCCAAAGTGTTTCTGGAATGGGGTGGGTACGCTTACGGCCGCAACACGTATGGCGGGGACGCCCGCGCGATCTACGCCGAGCGATTGAAGACCGTCCAGGTGGCGCTGCACAACCAGGACAATCGCGAGCACGATATCTTCGATTCCGACGATTACTATCAATTTCATGGGGGCATGGTGGCCACGATTCGCAGCCTGACCGGCCAGCAACCCAAAGCTTATTTTGGTGATTCCGCTCGCCCCGAGATGAGCCGCGTCCGCGATTTGAAGGAAGAGGCGCTGCGCGTCTATCGTAGCCGCGTCATCAATCCCAAGTGGATCGCCGGCATCCAGCGGCACGGCTACAAGGGCGGTCTTGAGCTTACCGCCACGGTCGATTACATTTTCGGTTTTGACGCGGCCGCCGAAATCGCTCCGGATTTTATTTACGAGGGCCTGGCGCAACACTACGCGCTCGACAAAACCATGCAGGAGTTCCTGGAGCGGTCGAATCCTTGGGCTCTCGGCGCAATCGCTAAGCGCCTTCTGGAAGCAGCGGAGCGCGGACTCTGGGAGCATCCATCGAACGAAGTATTGAGCCAACTAAGGCAAGCTGTGCTCGACAGCGAAACGATGCTTGAATCCCGCGACGAGCGCGTCCCGGAGGAAACATGAACACCCACCGGTATCCCTTCGCGGCGATTGTCGGCCAGCCCGATTTAAAACTCGCATTGCTGTTGGCGGGAGTTGACTCGCGGCTGAGCGTCCTGCTGAAGGGCGATAAGGGGTCCGGCAAGAGCACGGCGGCGCGGGCACTTGCCGATATCCTGCCCGCTGGTGTTCCGTTCATCAACCTGCCGATTGGCACAACTGAGGATCGGCTGCTGGGCGGGCTCGACCTCGCCGAGGCTCTGGGAGGGCAGGCCCGATTGAAGCGCGGCCTTATCCACGAAGCGCACGGCGGCGTTCTGTATATCGACGAAGTGAATTTGCTGGCCGACGCTTTGACGGACGCCCTGCTCGATGTCGCAACGAGCGGCTACCATCGCGTGGAGCGTGACGGGTTCAGCGCTTCCAGTGAGGCGAAGTTCGTTCTCCTGGGCAGCATGAATATCGAGGAAGGCTCGCTGCGGCCCCAGTTGCTCGACCGGTTTGCATTATCGCTCGACATTGAGACACCGCGCTCGGCTGAAGACCGCGCCCAAATCGTCGCAGCTCGATTGCGATTCGATGCCGACCCCGCTGCGTTCTGTGCGGAGTACGCCGCCGAGCAGGAACGCTTCCGGGAGGCGATCTCTGCGGCCCGCTCGTTGCTGAGCGGCGTCAAACCCTCCAAAGAAATTCTTCGAGGGATTTCGGACGCGATAAGCGAGGCGGGCGTGCGATCCCTTCGCGCGGATTTGGCCGCACTGCGCGCCGCCCTCGCTCATGCCGCATTGGCTGGGCGCGAACTGGTAACACGCGAGGACGTCGATACCGTTTTGCCCCTGGTTTTGGGCCACAGATCGAAACACCAACCTCCGTCACCACCGCCTCCGTCAAAATCAGCTCCCGACGAAGCGCCGCGTGAATCTGAGGCAGGACCGAGAGAATCGAACGACAGAATCTTTCCTTCCGAGCCGAGGCAGGCGCCGGGACTTCGAGTAAAACTTGCCGATTCCATCACCCGGGGACTCACCGCTACCGTTAAGGACCGGGCTACTGCCGAGACCATTCGAACCGGCAGCACATCAAAAGGCGAATCCCTGGATGTCGTCTCCAGTTTCAACCGGTCCTTTCGAAACACCGGTAGCGCGACCTTGCGAAGCGCCCATCTAGTCTTTCGGCCGCCCCGCGCGCGGTCGGGAGTTCGCTTTGTGTTTGTCGTTGATGCCAGCGGTTCGCAGGCTGCCCAACAAAGAATGCGCGCGGTAAAGGGAGTCGCCCTGGCGCTCCTGGAATCTTCGGTCGATCACAAGGATGAAATAGCGGTGATCGCGTTTCGTGGCGCAAAGGCGGAGGTGGTGCTGGAACCTTGCCGGGATGCCGACGCGGCTTCGCGGGCGTTGGAATACCTCCCCACCGGCGGAAGAACGCCCCTCGCGCACGCCCTTGAATTGGCCAATTCCGTCGTGAATGCCCACGCCGTTTTGATTCTTCTCACCGACGGCCGCTCCAACGTTCCGCTGACGAGCAACGATCCCTGGGCCGACGCGCTGGCAGCGGCCAAAAAGCTGGCCTGTACCGCCCTGATCGTGGATTCTTCCCTCGATGACTCTCGAAAGAAAGCGATGGAGGATCTCGCTTCCGCGATGCAGGCCAGGTTGATTGGTCTGGACGAATTCAGCAATGAATTTCTGATGAGCGTTCTCGAATCGTGACCAAGCCTATCTTCGTCGGTGGTACGGCATCCCATGTGGGCAAGAGCTGGATGGCAACGGCGATCTGCGCCTGGCTTCACCGGCGGGGCATTCGTGTAGCGCCGTTCAAGGCGCAGAATATGTCCAACAACTCATATCCCTGCCGCGCGGGCGGAGAGATTGGCCGAGCCCAGGTGGCGCAAGCCTGGGCTTGCGGCCTCGATCCCGAGCCGGCCATGAATCCCATACTTTTGAAACCGAACTCGGAAGGGGGAAGCCAGGTTGTCTTAAACGGTAAGGTTTGGAAAACGCTGTCTGCGCGCGAGTATTACCAGCATTTCGAGATGCTTCAGGAAGTCGTGATGGGAGCTTATCAGAACCTCGCTTCCCGCTTTGATGTCATCCTTATTGAAGGAGCCGGAAGCGTGGCGGAACTGAATCTGCGCCGTTTTGACCTGGTAAATCTAGGACTGGCCACCCGGCTTTCTGCGCCGTGGCTGCTGGTGGGAGATATCGAGTGCGGCGGCATCTTCGCATCCGTGATCGGTACGGTCGAACTCTTGAGACCCGAGGAGCGCTCTCTGCTGCGCGCGTTCGCGGTCAATAAGTTCCGAGGTGACCGCTCGTTGTTTGACGAAGGGCGCGAAATCCTCGAGCAACGAACGGCTCTCCCCTGTCTTGGCGTATTTCCTTACGCGCAGGGCATTCATCTTGATGACGAAGACAGCCTCTCCATACCCGCCGGTCCGCCGCCCTCGGCCGGTCCTGAGGGTCAGCGTTGCGCCATCGTTCAATTTCCACGAATCTCCAATACCACGGACTTTCGTCTCTTGACGAAGGCCGCTTGGATCACTCATCCGGTCGAGCAAGACTTTGATTTTATTTTTCTGCCCGGAACCAAGAATACGATCGATGACCTCGCGTGGATGCAATCCGAGTGGCTGGATGACTGGGTGCTGACGCAATACCGGCGCGGAGCGACGGTGATTGGAATCTGCGGCGGCTTTCAAATGCTCGGCCGGAGCATTCACGATCCCTTGGGGATGGAGTCAAGCCGTCAGCAGGCCGCCGGCCTGGGACTGCTGCCCGCACGAACCACCATGACCCGGGAGAAAACCACCCGAGTGGTGCAGGCGCGCACTCGCGGCGGGCATTCGTACTCGGCCTATGAGATTCACCTGGGCGAAACCTCTTATGACTTGCCGAATCCTGAGCCGTTTGCGTATCTCGAAGATGGGGCAAGGGAAGGAGTGCGAGGGGAGCGGATTATCGGAACCTACTTGCACGGGGCATTTGAAGATGCGACCGTCCTGGCCGAGATCGGCATCACTGCGCATGACCCACCGGCCGGCGGCGCGGAAGCGTTGGCGGAATGGTTTGCTCCCTTCGGACGGCGATTTGAGGAATTGTTCTTGTAGGTTGTCCAACTGGTGAGGTACGTCCCCCCGAAGGCGTGCAGTCGCCTCGATCACTGAAGTTGCGCCGGTGCGGTTCCGAACGAATCGGCATCCTTGGCTTGCATTTTTTGATAGAGAAGTCCGCCTAACAATCCCAGAAGCAGCCAGAACATGCCCGTGGTGGCGATGGAGAGCGCCGAAAAGCGGTGGATAATTTCGGCCGGGACAACGTTCTGTCCGGTGGCCTTCGGGGCGCCAATCAGATGGGGAAGAATCAAAGTAACGATTCCAAGGGGACGAACAAGTTTCGGAATCCCTTTCCCGAAGAAGAGCCACAGGGTAATCACAGTTGCGACGACCGTTCCCGTCCACCAGATCTGGCGTGCGGAAAGATCCGCGACGGCCACGCCCGGCGGCTGCGGAGGCAAGCCTATCGCCGGCGCCACGCTAACGCACAAGAATGCCCCAAATCCCCAGAGCAGACCACGCTTGCCGTCGAGTGGCACTCCCGCCAGGAATACGACTCCAAACAACAGAGCGGCAAATCCAATCCCCGTAAGCACTGCCGCAAGAGCCGTGAACGATGTGCGCTCCCACCCATCGGCAGGCTGCCAGCCTTCGTCGTGGTGATGGCCCCCGGCAGCAATTTCCGCTTCCTCGCCTGCCTTCTCGTAAACCTCGGCCTGCTGAATCAGTGGAACAATTGTGAGGTGTTGCACGGCAAACAATACGGCACCGGCGGCGGCTCCCGACAGTAGCACCAGCGTCATCATGTGGCGGAAGCGATCCATAGTGTTCCTAGTGGCAGGGGAAGCCGTTGGCGTGCCGATTGTCGTGCGTTGCGTTGTGTACCTTGGAGATCGTCGTGAATCCGACGACGTAAATAATGGACAAACCAAACGCTAAAACAGCGATCGCCTGCCAGACGCGCGCGGCCACGCCTGCGCGAGTTCCGGTAATGGGTAAGGCTACCGAATTTTGCATAATGGTTTACCTCCCGGCTTGATCTAACAAGGTTTTAGAGCGTTTTCAGTTCAAGTGTTTACAGTTCCGAAGCCGCTGAATGGCTCTTTCTTTAAGAAAGAACCGTCTTGTACGATGTCAGTCTGTCAACAAATCGACCGAAAACGCTCTAGTCTCTCTGACAATCGGGCGCTCATGCGACCGGGCATCGCCCATAATCATACTGCGAACCACGAACTCAAAACATAAATTTCAGCGCGGCCTGCATCAGCCGGGGTGAGGCAGTTGCGACTGCCATTCTTAGAAGTGCAGCTTCACCGCGGCTTGCATCAGGCGTGGCGCGGCCGCGCTAATCACGTATCCGAAGTCGGGATCACTATCAATGCCCTCCACGGCTTGGGGCCCGTAAAATTGCGCGTGGTTGAAAATGTTGAAGGCCTCAAACCGGACGTCCAGAGTCTTCGACTCGGTAATCCGGATGGTTTTGCTGAGCTGGACGTCGAAGTTTGAGATGCCGGGCCCCTGGAAGCTGCGCCGTGAGGCGTCACCCAAGGTTCCCTGGGGCTCGACCTCGAAAGCGTTGGGATTGAACACCGGCTGGCCGCTGCGCGGATTCTCATGGAGGTTGAGCGGCCCGCCCACGTATTCGGGCGTATCTAGCAGGGAGTTGTTGACGCCGTCTCCGAGTGTTCCTAAGAGCGAGTTGTCAGAATCGTCAACGAGCGTCACCGGCAGCCCTGAGGCAAAACGGCTGGTACCGGAGATGCTCCAGTCTTCGGTCAGCCGATTCCGCCCAAAGAAATGCTCGAAAGGCAGGTAGTACGTGTAGGTAATCACGAGATTCTGGGGGATGTTCCATGACGAGATCGCCCGCGTGAGTCGCTGGTCGAAGGGGTTGGTCTCCTCCCCGAGATTCGACCCATTATCGATGGACTTTGACCATGTGTAGCCCACTAATAGGGTGGAGCGTGAGCCGATGGCCGCGCGCAAATTCGCTTCCAGCGCGTTGTAGTTGGAGTTGCCGATGGTTTTTTGCGCTGTCATGGATCCGTAATCGGG
>JASHTO010000090.1 GCA_030040515.1 Terriglobia bacterium | reverse complement strand
AGAGGGGATGGGGCCGCCGCCCTACTCTGCTGATTGGTTCGGCGGAAGGAATCGCAGAATACCAGCAACTGCTCTCGATCCAGCGGCACCATGGGTATGATTTTCTCGGGGCGCTCCTGGACTTTCGCGCGCCCGACCCTTCCCTACCCCCTACTCTTTGCCTTCCCATTCTTGGGACGGTGCTTGAGTGGGAAAAGGCTGTCGCTTCCGTGCCCGCACAGGTCCTCGTGGTTGCTCACCCCGCCATTCCCAACGGAGACGAGTGGCTGGCCAAACTGCTTCGCCGAACGAAAAAACTCCGGCTGGATGTGGAGATTTACTCGAGCGTCTTTGCCACGGCGAACATGAATTACGAACATGACGAGTTTTCGGGCAGCTTTCGATTCTTCTCGAAGCCCGCATGGTCGCTGAGACTCCAGCGTTCCCTCAAACAGGTGATGGACCTCGTCATAGGATTCATCGGCAGCTTGGTCGCCTTGCTGCTAATCCCGATCGTCTATTTGTTGATCCGGATCGAAGACAAAGGGCCGCTCTTTTACCGCAGCGCCTTCGTCGCCCAGGATGGCAGCACTCGATACTACCTGAAGTTTCGAACCATGAGGGTCGACGCGGACCAGATTCTGGCAAGGGATGCCGCACTGCGCGACCGCTTTCGCGAGAAACATAAATTGATGGATGATCCGCGCGTCACACGCATCGGCAAATTCCTGCGGAAGTACAGCATTGATGAATATCCGCAGTTTTTCAGTATCCTGAAGGGAGACTTGAGCCTTGTCGGCCCCAGGACGATTCGACGTGAAGAAGCCGATCACTACGGCCCGCACCTCGCAAAACTGCTCTCTTGCAAACCCGGTCTTACCGGCTTCTGGCAAGTGATGGGACGGCAGACAACGACCTATGCGGAGCGCGTGCGCATGGATATGTTCTACGTTGACCGCTGGTCTATCTGGCTTGATGTCATCATCGCGGCCAAAATAGTTTGGAAAGTCGCGAAGGCTGAAGGGGCATATTGAAAAGGAGCGAACTCAGTTGAAAATTCTCGTAACCGGAGGCGCAGGATTCATCGCCTCCCACATCGCAGATGCTTACGTCGGATCGGGACACGACGTGGCGATTCTTGACGACCTGTCGCGAGGCAAGCGTGAAAACATTAATGCGAAATGTCGCTTCTATCAGCACGATATCCGCGATCGCGAAGCTGTAAATCGCGTGATGGCGGCCGAAAGGCCCGATGTCATCAACCACCACGCCGCCCAAATGGATGTGCGTCGCGGTGTCCGCGAGCCTCTTTTCGACGCCCAAGTAAATATCCTGGGAGGAATCAATTTAATCGAAGCCGCTGTCGCCAATGGTGTGAAGCGATTTATATATGCCGGTACGGCTGGGGCCGGTTACGGTGAGCCGCGCCAAATGCCCGTACAGGAAGACTGCCCCATCAACCCTATCACTCCGTATGGAATCAGCAAACACACGGTCGAACATTACCTGTTTACCTTCCGTTTCCTTTACGGGTTGAATTACGTCGTCGTGAGGTATGGAAACGTCTATGGACCGCGGCAAAGCTCGCAAGGTGAGGCGGGCGTATTCGCCATCTTTTCTGAGCAACTTCTCGCCGGCATTCAACCCGTCATCTATGGTGATGGGAAAAAGATCCGAGACTACGTTTATATTTCGGACGTTGTGGCGGCGAACGTCGCCGCGCTCGACCGGGGTAGCAACGAAATTTTCAATATTTCGAGCGGCGTGCAGACAACCGACCAGGAAGTTCTTGACCTGGTTAATTGCCTCATGGGAAAATCAGTGGAGCCAAAATATGTACCGCGCCGCCCAGGAGAGATCGAACGGATTTGCTTGGACGTTACGAAGGCCCAACGCCTCCTCGGCTGGAAGCCCCAAGTTTCACTCGCAGAGGGTGCGCGGCACACTGTTGGTTACTTTAAGCAATGCGCCTCAGGCACACGGCTTACATCGGCGCACACCCCTCGTTAGAGTTTCACCGTGATGTTCAATGTCAGTCCGGCAGCAGGAATCAACCCTTCATGAAGGGGCCAATTGAACCCCAGATTGCCTTCATTTAAAGTTATTCTCTTGAAGTGCGTGGTGCGGAAACGATAACCCTGACTGCTGCGTGAGGCAATTACCGGATTTACGATAGACCGTGAACGCGACGTGGGTTTCTGAGGGTTCGAGCGGGCAAATTCCACTTATTATAGGTCGATCAAGATGATCGCTACCCTCTTAGTATGGTGAAATCATGATAATTACCCGAACGCCATTCCGTGTAACTCTGGGTGGAGGAGGAACGGATCTCCCCTCCTTCTACCGAGAGCATGGCGGATTCGTCCTTTCCGTTGCCGTCGACAAGTACATGTATCTGAACGTGAACACTCCGATCCTCGACGACAAGATTCGGGTGAAATATTCCAAGACGGAGCTCGTGGATCACGTCGACCAGGTCGAACATACTTTGGCGCGTGAGGCTTTGCGTCATTTTGATATTACTCGAGGTATCGAAATCGTCTCTATTGCCGATATCCCCGCCGGGACGGGATTGGGATCCTCCAGCACTTATCTGGTCGGGTTGCTGAACGCCATGCACGCGCTGACACAAAGCCCTGTGGGACCGCAGCAGCTTGCCGAGGAGGCCTGCCACATCGAACTCGAAGTGCTCGGCAAGCCGATTGGCAAACAGGACCAGTATATGGCGGCATTTGGCGGACTGACCATGCTCGAGATCGCCCGCGACGGTACCGTTAATGTAACCCGGCTCGGCTTAGACCCCGAAGTCCTGGAAGCCCTCGAGCACAATATGTTGATGTTCTATACGCACGATGAGCGCGATGCCTCCGCCATCTTGCGCAAGCAGGATTCGGCGACCAAACGGAATGACAAAACGGTGGTCTCGAGCCTGCGGGAAATCAAGGACATTGGCATTGAAACCTGCGCGGCGATTGTGGACGGCAACCTCCGCCGCTTCGGCGAATTGATGGATATCCACTGGCAAACCAAGAAGCGGCTTTCGGAGGGCATCACTAATCCGCAGATTGATGCATGGTACGAACTGGCCAAGCGCAACGGCGCCATCGGCGGCAAAATTTCCGGTGCCGGAGGTGGCGGCTTCCTGACGCTCTACTGCGAAGAAAACACGACGCACTTGCGCCAGGCGATGCGCACGGCAGGGTTAAGGGAGCTCAACTTCCGGTTCGAATTCGAAGGCAGCAAGGTCATCTTTGACGTTGTCTCACGCGACGGCAGACTGGCGCACATCCAACGGCAGAACCACCGCGAGCAAGCTCGGGCGGCACTCGCCGGCCTTGTCACATAAAACTCGGGGCATCCTAAACCACCCATCATCGAATTGCTTCCGAAATAGCCTGACCCCGCAACGTCGGGGAGTTTCAAGTTTTAAAGGAGTGCTTGCCCCTCGAATCGGCAGTTACATTGTCATATTCACCCCTCGTACTGGAGGATACTAACCATGTCAATTGTATACGGAGCACGTGTTCAAACGCAATCGGGTCGCGATCCGCTCGACAAGCCTGAAAAACGAAATCCTCCCCGGCTGAACGTCAAGATTTATGCCGACGGTGCAGATCGCCCTACTATGCTCGAAATGCATGCCAATCCGCTGATCGCCGGCTTCACCACCAATCCGACGCTCATGCGCAAGTCCGGCGTTTCCGACTACAAGGCATTCGCGAGGGATATCCTTCAGCGCATCCCCGACCGGCCGGTTTCCTTTGAGGTTTGCGCCGACGATTTTGAGGAGATGGAACGCCAGGCCGCGGAGATCGCTTCGTGGGGAGACAACGTTCTGGTGAAAATCCCCATCACCAACACCCATGGTAAATTTTCAGGGGAGTTACTCAAGCGGCTGGCAAGGTCCGGTGTACGCGTCAACGTCACGGCCCTGCTGACCTTGCAGCAGGTTCGCGAAGCCAGCGAATGCCTGGCAGGCGGACCGTCGGCCACAATCTCAATTTTCGCCGGACGCATCGCGGACACGGGGCGCGACCCCGTACCCTTGATGGCCGCAGCGGTCGAACTTCTGCGCCCTTACCCAAATCTCGAGCTGATTTGGGCCAGTCCCCGTGAGTTGCTCAACATCTTTCAGGCGGATGCCATCGGGTGCCATATCATTACCGTGACCTCCGACATTCTCAAAAAGCTCGAATTGGTTGGAAAAGATCTCGACGAATACTCGCGCGAGACGGTGGAAATGTTTTATCGCGATGCCTGCAAAGCAGGTTATCAACTATAAGCCGCATTAGCTCGCCAGCGTTTCCCACGCGAAAGAAATGCCTGTAAATGCGGCAAAGCTTCGTTGGATTGGTTCCCCACCACCTCAATTACCTTTGTTCCCAAATTCCGTGAAGCGGTACTCGCTGCGGGTGTCCTCGCCCGGCGAGGGAAGGACTAGGGGCACGCAGGGAGAATGCACCGCGTGGATTATGCCAAAAGCTACATCGCAGAAACGTCGCTGATACTTCAACAGCTCGATCTTCAGTCCATCGAACGCGTCGCTGAATTGCTGGTGAATTTGCGTGAGCGTTCGGGCAGATTATTCATCCTCGGGGTGGGCGGCGGCGCTGGACACGCCTCCCACGCCGTGAACGATTTCCGCAAAATTGCAGGGATCGAGGCATACTCCCCCAGTGACAACGTTTCGGAACTGACGGCGCGCGTAAACGACGACGGTTGGGAAACATCTTACGCAAATTGGCTGCGCGGGAGCCGATTGAAATCGCAGGACATGATCCTGGTTTTTTCCGTGGGCGGTGGCGATTTGCAGCGCAATATCAGCGCCAACCTGGTTCGCGCACTGCAATATGCCCGCGAGGTGGGTGCGACGATTTCCGGCATCGTGGGGCGCGACGGCGGATACACGGCGCAGGTAGCGGACGCGTGCGTGATCATCCCGGTGGTGAACCCTGAAAACATCACGCCGCATACCGAAGGTTTCCAGGCCCTCGTTTGGCACCTGCTGGTTTCGCATCCGCGGCTGCGCGCCTCGCGAATGAAGTGGGAATCGGCGTCCTCCTCCGTCGGGAATCGCGCCAAAGGGTAATAGATTGAAGGCCTTTCTGTTGGCCGCTGGCCATGGAAGCCGGTTGCGCCCGCTGACCGATCGAACCCCCAAGTGCCTTGTGCCAATTCGGGGAGTTCCCCTTCTCGCAATCTGGTTTGATTTATGCCGTCGCTATGGAATTGACGAAGTCCTGATCAATCTCCACGCGCATTCGCAAGCCGTCCGTGATTTTGTCGCGAAGAATTCAGGCGGGATTCGCGTCCGGCTGTTTGAGGAACCTATTCTGCTGGGCAGCGCGGGCACGCTGCGAGCCAATCGCTCTTGGGTGGAATCTGAGCCTTCTTTTTGGGTTATCTATACCGACGTTCTGACCTCGGCAAACATTGCGCGAATGGCCGAATTCCACCAGCAGCACCGAGGGGCCGCGACGCTCGGAGTTTGCCCGGTTCCCGACCCGCAACGCTCCGGCATTGTGGTGACGGACAGCGGGGGCATCATCCGCCAGTTTATCGAGAAGCCGGAAAATCCGCCTGGAAATCTGGCCTTCGGCGGAATCATTCTGGCGCGGACGGAATTACTGGCGAGCATTCCCGACAAAACACCCGTCGATTTGGGCCATGATGTTCTGCCGCTGTTCGCCAACCGCATGTACGCGCACCTGATCACTGAATATCATCGCGACATTGGTACCATGGAAAGCTATGCGGCCGCGCAAAAAGAGTGGCGCGATCTCCCGGCAACATGAGACTCCATGTTAGCGACTGGAGGGAGACAGCCCTATGCGAGTCGGGATTGACGCCCATGCAGTGGGGAGCGGATCGTCAGGCAACGAAACATACTACCAGCAGCTTCTGGATCATCTGGCGAAACTGCCTTCGAACAACAGCCGATATGTTATCTTCTACACTCACCCGTTGGCGACGCAGTTGATCCCTGCGAGCAACAAATTCCGCCTGAAGTGTATGTGGCCGAGGACACCCCTCTGGCGAATATCGATTGGTTTTCCCCTCGAGTTCCGAACGGAGAAGCTGGACGTATTCCACGCGCAGTTCATCATTCCCCCCTTCACAAGGTGCCGGACTGTAACTTTCATTCCAGACATTGCCTTTGAGCACTACCCAGGTTTTTTTTCAAGAATCGAAGGAGCCCGATCCCGGCTGCTCACTCGGCGGTCGGCTGAACGGGCGGACCAAATCATCACTTTATCGGAGTTCTCAAGGAAGGATATTGCAGAGACCTACCACGTTGATCCAGCGAAGATCGCCGTCACCCACTGTGGTGCAGGACCGGATTATTACCCTCGCGACAAGGCCCGTTGCCAGGAACAAATTTGCGAAAAGTATAAAATCAAAGGCCCTTTCCTCTTATATGTGGGGCGAATTCAGGAGCGAAAGAACCTGAGGCGGCTGATTTCTGCCTTCGCCCGGCTTCGGAAGGCCGGTGCCAATGAAAAGCTCGTGCTGGTAGGCAAGAAAGGGTGGATGACAGAAGAGCTTCAATCGCACGTGAATTCCCTTGCCCTTGAGGACGAAATTGTTCTTACCGGCTATGTACCCTCTGCCGATTTGCCGGTTTTTTATAATGCCGCGGAAGCGTTTGTCTACCCTTCGATATTTGAGGGGTTCGGCCTGCCGGTCATTGAAGCCATGTCTTGCGGGCTTCCTGTCCTAACTTCGTTTGGTTCCTCGCTCGAAGAGGTGGTTGGGGAAGCTGCGGTCCTCGCTGATCCTCTCAGTGAAGATTCGATTGCATCCGCATTGGCGAAACTCCTGGGGGATCCCAGTTTTAGGGAGCGCTTAGGCAAGGCGGGACTGGCCCGAAGCGCCGCCTTCAGCTACCAGAGGATGGCGGAGCAAACCGTGGCCGTATACGAAAAGGTTGCAAGCACGCCATCGTAAGTCAGGAAAGGTGATCCTAGCAGATGGTGCAAATGAAGGTACCCGTACCCCATACTCGCCCGAAAACTGCACGCTGGCGCCTGCATCGAGCAATTTCGTGTTTGGCCGAGGCCCAATAGACGGAGGATTTTTGACATGCCGGTCTCATTAGTCACGGGAGGAGCAGGATTCATCGGTTCTCATGTTGCTGACAGCCTCCTCGAAAGGGGCCATCAGGTCGTCATACTGGACGATTTGAGCGGTGGATTTGCTGAAAACGTGCCCAGCGGTGCGACTCTGGTCCAAGGGTCGATACTCGACTGCAATCTGATTGACCAACTCTTCCGGAAACACTCGTTCACTTACCTTTATCACCTTGCGGCATATGCCGCGGAGGGGCTGAGTCAGTTCATCAAGAGATTCAATTATCAAAACAACCTGATTGGATCGGTAAATCTCCTCAACGCCTGCGTCAAACACAACGTGAAGTGTTTTGTCTTTACTTCCTCCATCGCCGTATACGGCGAGGGGAAAACACCGATGAGTGAAGATATGACGCCCGTACCAGGTGATTCCTATGGAATCGCCAAGCTGGCGGTCGAACAGGAATTAAGAATCAGCCATGACATGTTCGGGCTCGACTACATCATTTTCCGGCCCCACAACGTTTACGGCGAGCGCCAGAACATCGGGGATCGATATCGAAATGTGGTGGGCATTTTTATGAACCAGCTCCTCCGCGGTGAACCCCTTACAATCTTCGGCGACGGGATGCAGCTTCGCGCCTTTACGCACATCGGCGACGTTGCCCGCCTCATCACCCGA
>JASHTO010000089.1 GCA_030040515.1 Terriglobia bacterium | reverse complement strand
AGTAAGCAATTAGGGCGAAGAGCAGGGGCAACGCCAAGCTGGTCAGACTTATTCTTCCTCTTTCCATGGTGTTAATCGCCTCAAGGCACAACAACTGTGTCGCCGGGTTCCAGCTCAACGTTCTGGTTGCCATCGTCGCCTTTAATGACTTGCTTGTAATTGAAAGGCAGGCGCAAGTTTCCACCGTCGCTCGATCGCCGCAAAACGTAAATCCTGGTGACCTTGGCGAAGTCCCTGAACCCGCCCGCCATGCCGATGGCATCCAGAACGCGCACCGGCTGGGCCAGCGAGTAGGAGCCGGGATGCTGGACCTCGCCGAGAACATTGAACTTCCGGCTTTTAACCTCCTGCACCGTAACGGAAACTTCCGGATTGGCGATAAAAGCACGGAGCTTTGCCGCCAGAACATCTTGAAGTTGGTGGGGGGTAAACCCGCTCACGGATATGTCGCCGACCAGCGGCAGGGAAATCTTCCCGTCGGGCCGAACTGCCACGATGCTGGAGACCTCCGGTTCTTGCCAGACATCAATCTTCAGAACATCCGCAGGGCCGGCCGTGTAAACGTCATTGTTGACAGCCGAACGGTCAGTCGCAGCACTCCCCTGCGGAGGATTGTCTTTGGGTGACTGTGCAGAATTCCGGGATACTTTCTGATCCACCGGCGCGGACAGGGACTTCGCCGGCAAAAATCCAACCAGCCCTCCGAGCAAGAGGCCTTCGACAACAAGACACAGCTTTCGCCGGCACTTACGGTGTTGGAGATTCATAATCCAGTCCTCCCGTCATCAGGTTGGAGTCGGCGGTTAATGCGGCCGGGCGCTGTCCGTGCGCTCTCTTCCCGGGAATCCCCGCATCCCGGATTTTGTAAAGCAATGCGCGATAGCTGATATTCAACACGCGAGCAGCTTTCTTGCGATTGCCCTGATTGGCATTCAAGGCTTGCAGAATCGCCTTCCGTTCGGCCCCCCGTGCCGCGTTTCGGGCGATTCGTCGCAGAGAAATCTCGGGTGGGGCAGCATTCGTGGCTTCCGTCCGCTCGCTTTGCAGCTCTTCCATCACGACCTCTTCCGACCCGAGGAGGACGTAGCGGTTCATCAAATTTTCGAGCTCGCGAATATTCCCCGGCCAATCGTTTTCCTGTAAAAGCTGCAAGAAATAGACAGACAACGGCTGGGCGGAGCGCCCAAATTTCCGGGAGTAGAATTGCAAGAAGTATTCGGTAAGGGCGGGGATGTCTTCTCTGCGCTCGCGGAGGGGGGGAAGATGGAGGGTCACGACACTGACCCGATAGAAGAGGTCCGGGCGAAAGCTGCCGTGACGAATATCCTGCTCGACCGGCCGGTGGGTGGCACAAGTGATGCGGACCTGGACGGGTTTTCCCTCTACCGCGCCAATGCGAAAGACCTCGCCGTCCTGGAGCACCTGAAGCAGCTTGGCCTGGGCACCGGCACTGAGCTCGGCGATTTCGTCAAGCAGCAGCGTTCCGCCGTTCGCGGCTTCCACACGCCCCTTTCGGGAATTATTCGCGCCCGTGAAGGCGCCTTCCTCGTACCCAAAGAGTTCACTTTCGAGTAGCGTTTCCGGAATCGCCGGGCAGTGGACTTTAACAAAAGGTCCGCAGTTCCAGGTCGAATGCGCGTGCATGAACCTGGCGATAACCTCTTTCCCGGTTCCGCTTTCCCCGCGAACCAGCACCGGCACGTCCGTGTCAGCCACCTTGAGCGCTTTTTCCTGAATCTCCCTCATGGCGGTGGTGCATCCGAAAATGACCTCAACCGGCGGAAGGTTTAGGGCGGGGTCCAGAGTCCAGATGCTATCGGTCACACCTTTAGGCATTACAAGCGCTCCTTTTCGGTCGTCTAATCCGCCCCGGCGACAGGTTTGGGCTGAAGGGGGAAATGGTTTTTGGGCCGTTCTCCAACTTGCACGGCACGTTGAATCGCGGTCTCCATTAGTTTCTCGCCGACTTGCACGAGCCTCTTTAGCCTCCAGGCCCGTGGGAAGTTAGCTCTCGATCACGACGGAAAATCTGAAAGGGCGAGGGCAGATCGAGAAATGGAGAGGATTGCCATTCCTTGCACACCCTTTACGCCACCTCAACAGTTTCAGGTGGGTCCGGCACTAACCCGTACTGCCGCGCCTTTTGGAGCAAGGCTTTGGTGCTGATGTTCAGGAGCCGGGCAGCCTCTTTGCGACTGCCGGCTGTTTGCTCCAAGGCGAACCGGATGGCTTCTTTTTCCGTCTCTTGCTTGAGCCCGCGAACCAGGCTCTTCAAATCCGTGGAGCCCTGGATCCGCGGCGGGCGGGGGGAACTGCAGGGACACTCTGTTTTCTCTTCCTGGGTCTCCTGAAGCTCGGCGAGGGCGGCGTCCTCATCATCGAGGACAAGCAGCCTTTTGACGAAGTTCTCAAGCTCCCGCACATTCCCTGGCCAGCCATAATTCAGGCACGTTTCGACAACGCGCGGCGAAAGCGGCCTGCGAGGGAGCCCCATCCGAAGCGACATCTTTTGCATAAAATGTTGAAGCAAAGGCTGGATCTCGTCTCGACGCTCCCGCAAAGGGGGCAAATGAATGGTGAAGGCACTCAGGCGATAGTAGAGGTCTTCGCGAAACCTCTTGGTGATGAGGGCTTGGCGGATATCCACGTTGGTGGCGGCAAGAATCCGTACATCCACGGTTACCAATGACCGCCCACCCAGGCGGGAAAACTGGCGGTCCTGAAGAACCTGCAGGAGCTTGGCCTGGAGGTTTGGGGGAAGATCCCCGATTTCATCCAGGAGAACGGTTCCCTTGTTGCAGAGTTCGAACATTCCCGGCTTTGATCGCACCGCTCCTGTGAACGCGCCGGCTTCGTAGCCAAACAACTCACTCTCCAGGAGGTCGGCGGGGAGAGCCGCACAGTTGACTTTCAGGAATGTCCGATGGCCCCGTGGGGAGAGCTGGTGAATCCTCCGGGCGAAGACCTCCTTTCCCACGCCGCTTTCCCCCAGCAGCAGGATGGGAACGTTGACTGCCGCGAAGCGCTCGGTATAGCCGTGAATCCTGGCCATGGCCGCCCCCCCGCGTAAATAAAGGTGGTCACACGTTTCCCTTTCAGCCAAGGGTGCGTAGGCCAAGGCCGCGGGCAGACTTTCCAGTGTCGAAGAGATGCTCATGAACTTAAATCCTTCCTCCCGGATGTAGTTTTGGGGCCAGACCAATGCCGGATGGCGGAGAGAATTTGAGAGATAGGTGTGGTTTTGGCCATGAAACCGTCGGCGCCACAGCGTGCCGCAGCTTCACGGTAAGCCACCCCGTCCAGCGTCCCAAACATCACCACTACAGTTCCGGGAAGTGACTCCTTCACCCGCCTCGTTGCCTCCAATCCATCCATGCGAGGCAGGTCCATGTCCATGAGGACTAGGTTGGGCTTCAAATGCTCGGCCTTCCGCACGGCCTCATGACCGTCCAAAGCTTCTCCAACGACGCTCGTATCGTTCTCCTTTTCTAAGACTCGTCGGATGAACGTGCGGAAACCCTCATCGTCATCTGCGATAAGAACCTGCACAACCCCTCACCGAGCCGGATATTCCCTTAGTCTTTACGCCAACCTGGGGTCGAATCGTCGTTCAATTCGACCCTCAACTTTCACGTAAACATTAAGATAGTGGGATGGCAGCGACAATCCGGTGAGTTCTGGAATGCGGAAGTCGAAAATGCCGGATTGCCAGTGTGGGGAGAATTACTGACGGGAATAGGAGCCGCTGAGGGTCAGAAGGGCAAGGCCTGGACCGGTGGCGAAAGCGGTTCATATTCCCCAACGGAGTTCGTAGCAGGAGAGTTGGGTTTGACCATGCCCCGCCACTTGTAGGACAAACTCCTACATCCAACCTTGCACAATCCTACAGCAGAAATATCCCATCTCCGATGGTCTTACCCATTCTCTTCGACTATCCTCTCGCACGATTTGAACGGAGAGCCCCTCATGAAGGTCTTGATCGCGGATGGTTCCCCGATGGTGGCAGCTCGTTTAATGAACTCGATGCAGGAAATTCCCAAAGTCGAAACGTTGGATCACACACGCGACGCGCAAACCACCTTGGAATCCATCCGGGCAAACAACCCCGAAATACTTATCGCTGACGTGCGCATTGGCGGCGCTCATGGTTTGCACCTTTTTCAAGCCATTCGCCGGGAGAGGCCGGAGATGATCCTCATCATCCTGTCCAATGCCGTGTACCCGCAGTCCCGGAAGCATTATCAAGCTGCGGGGGCCGACCTCTTCATGGACAAATCGAACGAGTTTATCCACCTGCAACAGTTCGTACGCGAACTCGCGGTGAGCCCGACGAACCCGGTGAACAAATCCCACGAAAACGGAATTCGGGACCAGCTTGCCACCGGCAAGCTCAAGGTTGGGCTGCAACTCGTTCTTCTCGCTCTCAGCGCTTCGAGCCGTTTTATCGGCTTCTAGGCTCACAGGTCGCTTCCAGGCATGGCGACTGAGGGCCAGGGAGAAGTGTGGCTCCGGCCCTGAAGGGCTCAAATCTTCTCGGAGGGGAACAGGTATGGGACTTAAAAGGCTTTTGGCATGGGTTGTCCTGGGCGGCATGGCGGGCTTGCTCGCAGTATGCGGAGGGGGGCTTGCAGCCGACCCATCCCCAACCTCTTTTCTCTCCATGGCAATGTCATCTGCATCGCTCCAATTCGGTTCCGTAACGGTCGGAACATCCGGCGCCGCGCAGTGGGTGACCGTCAGCAATACGGGTGCCGGGACTATAACGGTCAGCGCGATCGACGTTGACAACTCTGCGTTTACGATCTCGGCCTCAAGTCTGCCCATCTCCTTGGCGCCTTCCACAAGTACGCAGATCAGGATAACGTTTAAGCCCTCCGACGCGGGCGTCGTGAGTGGCTGGCTTTCGGTGCGTAGCAATGGGCCTTATTCACCCTATCGTATCGCCCTTTCCGGCACAGGCACAACGGCACCCCGCGAGGTCAGCGTCGGCCCGCCCTCCCTAAGCTTTGGAAGTCAGACAACAGGGACAACCTCGCTGGCCCAAACCTCGACGGTGACGAACACAGGAACCGTCAATCTCACCGGCAGTCCCGTCACTTCGGACAATTCCGTCTACGTGACCTCACCCGGAAGGCCCGTGAGGTTTGGCCCTATCATCGCTTCCCCTGCCGTCTCGACCCCGCAGATCACCATCGGGCCTTCCTCTTTGAGCTTTGGCAATCAGACCGTGGGGACCGCTTCATCGAGACAGATGATTACAGTGACCAACGATGGAACCGCGAATGCCACGATCAGTTCCATCGCTTCGAACAATTCTGCTTTTGCGGTTACGGCGCCGGCGATGCCCGCGACGCTGGCTCCTTCCCAAAGTCTCGAAGCCAGTGTGAGTTTTGATCCCTCCAGCGCCGGCGCGACGAGCGGCGCGATTTCAATCATCAGCAACGCGCCATCCTCGCCCGGCAGCGTCGCGGTCTCCGGCACGGGCATCTATCCCTATCTGAGCCTCGGGCCGTCCTCGTTGAGCTTCGGCAATCAAGCTGTGGGAACCACTTCCGCGGCCCAGGTGGTGACGGTGACCAACGCCGGCACGGTGAACGCCACCATCACTTCCATTACCTCGGACAATTCCGCTTTCACCATGACGGCTCCGGCCCTCCCCTTGACGCTCGCACCCGCACAAAGTTTTCAGTTGTCGGTGACTTTCGTGCCCGCCAGTGCGGGCGCCGTTAGCGCCTGGGTTTCCGTCTATAGTAACGCTCAGTATTCACCCAATGGCGTTGAGGTGACGGGAACAGGTACAACGGCGACTCCGCAGATCACCGTCGGGCCCTCCTCCTTGAGCTTTGGCAATCAGACCGTGGGGACCGCTTCGTCGGGACAGATGATTACAGTGACCAACAATGGAACTGTGAATGCCACGATCAGTTCCATCGCTTCGAACAATTCTGTTTTTGCGGTCACGGCGCCGGCGATGCCCGCGACGCTGGCCCCTTCCCAAAGTCTCGAAGCCAGTGTGAGTTTTGATCCCTCCAGCGCCGGCGCGGCGAGCGGCGCCATTGCGGTCTCCAGCACCGCCTCTTCGTCGCCGAACAGCGTTGCCGTGTCGGGCGCGGGCATGGCGGCCACCGCAACCCTTAGTTTGAGTGCGAGTTCGCTGACCTTCAGCAACGATACCATCGGGGTGACCAGTGCTGTCCAAACCGTAACCTTGACCAATACCGGCAATACTTCAGTTTCTGTAACCGGGTTGAGCATTACTCCCTCGCAATTCCTACTGGTGGCTGAACCCACGCTTCCGCTGAGTCTCACGGCCGGGCAGAGCACCACACTGGGCATCGCATTTGACCCGACCGGCACCAGCGCCGTCACCGGACAGCTCACCCTTACCAGCACGGCTTCACCGGCAACAAACACGGTTTCGCTTTCCGGCAGCGGTGTGCAAGCAACGACCCTCAGCGGGCTTACTCTTTTGACCTCATCGCTTCATACCGGTTATCTTCAGCAGAGCTATTCGGCGGTTCTCACGGCCTCGGGTGGAAAGACGCCTTATACCTGGAGTGTATCTTCCGGCCAGTTGCCGCCCGGATTGACGCTGAATGCCGGCACAGGACAAATCACCGGGACGCCGACGCAAGACGGGCAGTTCAGCGTGGGCGCTCAGGCAACGGACTCCACGACGCCCGCCGCGTTGGGAATTCAAGCAACATTGAATCTCACCATCGCCTCCGGGGTCTACGACCAGTATGGTGGGATCACCGATCTGGCGTGCAGTAACGGACCGGCACCGCACTTTTACACCCAGAAAATCAATGGCCGCTGGTGGCTCTGCACTCCCGCCGGCAACGCCTTTTGGATGCGGGGCGTTTACGATGTGGACGCCTCCGATACCGAGGCTGACTATCAAGGGGTATTTGAATACGGGACGGCCTGCACCAGCGCATCGCCGGCCTCCGTCTCCGACCCTTGCTCGGTGGTCGAGCAAAAGTATGGCGACGCTTCCGTCACCTGGGGCCCGCAGACCGTCCAGCGTCTAAAGGCCTGGGGATTTAACACCACCGCGGAGTATTCTAGCCTCTACGTTGAGCCCACCACCACTAACCCGGTTTGGACTAGCACCTCCGACGAAAGCAACCCGCAGAAAATGCCTTTCACGGGGCTGGTTTGGCCATCCCATTACTCTCGGAATTCCAACTCTTACGCGGGCCCCGTTAAAGACCTGGTGGGACCCACCCTCTCCTCCGTCTACAATGGCGACCGCAACGCCTCACCGGACGTATTCGATCCCAATTTCGCCGCGTGGCTGGCGGGCGATCTGGCCGACTACACCAACGCCGAATACAACTGGATCCACAGCTCGCACAGCGATTATTTGATCGGCATCAACGTGGATGACACCGATGAGCTGGTGGGGTTCGGTGCGGGCGCGGATTTTGAAGGACTCTCCAATGGCGAAGAGGTGACGGGGTTGGCGCATCCCAACCTCGCTTGGATCGTGCTGATCACCCCGCCCACCCAGTCGTCGGGGACCGACGCGAATGGCAACCCCATTACCTATACCAATACCACGGTGTATTCCAAACAGGCGTTCGCCAATTTCATGTCGAGCCGCTACAACGGCAGCATCACAGCGCTGAACACCGCCTGGGGCTCCAGCTATACCACCTTTGGCGACGCGGGAGGGTGGGGTACGGGCACGGGGTTGTTGGACGAAAACGGGACGCACGCATGGGTGCCCACGGATGCCTACATGCTGACGGGAGCAACGGCGGCAATGCAGGCGGATTTGAACGCTTACCTTCTCTATCATGCCCAATATTACTTCTCAGTCATCCAGAGCGCGCTTCAGACGGCCGCACCCGGTATTCTGTATCTCGGCCCGACGAACCTGGGCGGCTGGGGCGCTCCGCCACGCGCGCAGATTCTCCAGGCTGCCGCGCAATATGTAAACGTCATCCCCATTTCCAGCATTCCCACCGGCTGCCTGAGCTGCACCGATGATCAGGCGAAAATCGACTTCATTTACCAGAATGGCGGTGACAAGCCTTGGATCAACTGGGAAGGTTACCTGGCCCAGCCGGATTCTTACATGTCCATCTACTCGCCGACGCAAACCTCCTATCCCCAAAGCGAGTCGCAGCCGGCGCGCGGGGAGCTTTTCCAAACCATGATTTCGCAGAACCTTTCGGCTGCGGATTCAACCACGGGTTCCAACCACATCGTGGGATACAAGTGGTGGCAATTCTACGATGATCGCGGGGAAGCGTCGAACTGGGGCTTGGCGACCCGCCGCGATAACGGTTATGATGGAGTTTCTTCGGTTACCGGTGGGGGCGTGGACTCCTGGGGATTCGCCACCGGGGGTGAGCAAGGCAATTACGGTGACTTCCTGGACGCGGTGACATCAGCGAATCTGAACGTATACAAGAGCCTGTTGGGGCTTCCCTGATTCGCTCCTTCCTGACTGCACTCGGTTGTAGCCAGTGAGTTGAGATCGAAACCATGGCAAAAGCACATCCAAGACGGTACCCTCGGCTCAGGGTTCATATGAGGGCCAACTACACCCTAGGCGCACAGTCGTCGCAGTGCGTGGCCGACACTCTGAGTGGCGGCGGGCTTTTCCTGACCCAGGTGGGGCGTCTGGAACCCGGGTATCAACTTTCGATCCGCTTTCGCCCCGCCAGAAATTTGCCGGTCATCCAGGCTAAGGCCAGCGTTCGTTACAATATGGGGCCAGGGACGGCGGTGGAATTCACGGAAATTACCTCTGAGGATCGCCACCTCCTTCTCAGGTTCATCCATAGGAAAACTGGCGACCGCAAAATGCTGCGCGGCCTCCCGCTGGTTGCTCAAATTCAAACCGAGAAAAACACTTCGCTGGCATTTGCGCGGGACCTCAGCCTTTGCGGCACGTTCATTGAAACCAAAGAACTTCCTCCCGTCGGTTCACCTCTCATGGTGCGTTTCAATCTGGATGAAAAGGACCGGGTGGTCATCACTCGTGCCCGCGTCGCCTATCACGTCGAAAAAATGGGGATGGGAGTCCTGTTTTCGGAGCTTTCACCCGCCCATCGCAACGCCATTGAGGAATACGTTGATAGGCATCAGGATCTTTTCTCAACATGTTCTCCCGCAAGGCCCTTCGATACATGATCTTTCGCCGGGGCAGCCGATTGCCTCGAACGACTTTGAACATCTGGCGGTTACTCTGCGACCCCAGTTGATCGAAACATCCCAAGGCCTTCACCAAGTCTTGGAAAGCAAATAGGGCAGGATGTTTTGATTGGCTGAAAGCACGGCGCTCAGAAAATCACCGTAGTTGGCGCTTTCACCGCCGGTGGTGAATCCCCAGGCATCGGCCCTCTGACCGGTTACGGCTGCCAGTCCGTCATACTCATTATCAAGCACCGTCACCAAACCCCAGTTCATCTCTTCTCCGGGGTCATCCGTAAACCGCCACCACTTGTATCCCACCACCGGATACGACCCGGAGGTGGTTTGCGCGTTGAGCAGCGTGTTCACCATGCTTGTGAACTGAGTGCCGCGCTGTGCCTGCGTACTGGATGCCGCCTGAACGGTGGATGCGGCCGGGTAGGCTGACAGGTCTGAGTCGGGATTGGCCACAAAACCTTCCCACTCGAGCCACGGCTTGTCTCCCAGGTTTTGTTCGATGAAGTCGATCCGCTGCTGGCCGTCGGAAGTTCCCTCGGGAATTGACGATGCAACAAGGATGTCAAGATAGCTGGAAGCGGCCTGCAAGACTTGTTGCCGTGCAGGCGCGCCCCAGGAGCCGAGCGTCGTGGGGCCAAGATAAAGGCGGCCCGGCGCACGCAGATTTATTTCCCCTTTGACCATCGAGAAATACTGCTGCATGTACGCCAGTAGGAAATTATTCAAGTCCTGCTGCATGGCGGTGGGGGCGTCGCTCAAGTTGAGGTAATCGGTGGGAATCCAGGGATTCAATCCAATCTCGTCCATCAGCCCGGTGCCGGCCAGCGCCCCTGTTCCCTGGCCGAAAGTTGTATAGGTCGCACCCCAGGCCAAATCCAGCGCGGCGATGGTTCCGTATTCCTGGCTGAGAAAATTCGAAAGGGCTTGCTTCGCGTAAACCGTAGTATCGGAGTAGGTGACGTTGAGCTGGGAGTTTGAGGTTTGGGTTGGCGAGGTGACCAGCACGAGCCACGCAAGGTTGGGCTCCGCGTAGCCGCCGTTCACCGTCCCGTTGACCACGGCATCGAAATCCGGGCCGGCGCCGTACCCCAACATGTAGTCGATATCGTCCACGTTGAAGCCGATGAAGTAGGAATTATTCGGGCCGCTGATCCAGGACGTTGCCGAAGGGTCTTTCTGGAGGAAATTGTCGATCCACATCTGGTAGTTGGGGTCGTAAATGTCCGGAGAAGGCGCCCGGTAACCGTTATAGACGCTGGGCAGAATTCCGTTCACCAAATCCTTTACGGGGCCACTTGCGTAGCCATCTTCGTTGGTGAGGGTGTAAAAGGAAGCGTCAATCAACCCGACGAAGGGCATCAGCACGGGTTGTGTTCCGCCCGGCCAGGAGGCATCTGTCTGCGTGGCGTTTACCCAGGCGCTTGAGTATTCGGCCTGGGAATTGAACCCCCAGGCAAGGAGCCGGCGATTTTGTTGCGGCCCCCAGGTGATATTGGTGTCGCCATACTTCGCCTGCGCTGCCTCCGTGTATGAAATCCCTGCGCTATCCGCCGTATCGTCGGTATCCACGACATAAACGCTTTGCATCCAGAAGGCGTTCCCGGCGGGAGTGCAGAGCCACCACCGATTGCCAATTTTTTGTGTGTAAAAATTGGTGGCTGGCCCTGAAGGGCAGGGCAGAGCAGGAGTGCCGCCATAAGCGTCAACGAGGTTTGCCACATTGATCGCAAACGACTTTGTGACTTGCGACGAAAGGGTATCTTGAACTTGCACCTGGAAGCTGAAATTCCCGGCGGCGGTGGCCGTTCCCGTGATGGCACCCGTCGACGAGTTCAGTTGCAGGCCACCGGGCAATTGGCCGGAGGTTACGCTCCAAGTGTAAGGTGGGGCTCCACCCGTGGCTTTCATCTGCCCGCTGTAGGGTGCACCCTGGCTGGTATTGTGCGTGCTGTTGGTGAGAATGATGATGGGAAGAGGGGAGGCTTCGCCCGTCCCACTCAAGGCGACGGTCTGGGGAGAACCAGAGGCATTGTCGTTGACTGCCAGCATTGCTGAAGCCGTCCCTGCGGCGGCCGGGGTAAATGTCACGTTGATGGAGCACTGTGAACTCGGAGGCACGCTGCCGCCGCAATTATTGGTTTGGCCAAAGTCGCCGCTATTTGTTCCTGTAATGCCGATGCCGCTGATGGAAAGTGCGGCGTTCCCGGAGTTAGAAAGGGTTACAAGTTGAGGCGAACTGGTGGAGCCGACGTATTGATTGGAAAAAGTAAGAGAGGTGGGAGCAACTGAGGCCAAGGGGCTGCTCGAGGCGCCGCTGCCACTGCCGCTCCCGCTGCCACCGCTCCCACTGCCGCCGCTCCCGCCACTCCCGCTTCCAGTGCCGCTATTCGACCCGACCGTCCCTGTCAGGCTGACGGTTTGAGGGTTCGCGCTGGCGTTATCCGCCACCGAGAGCGTTCCCGTTTGGGTTCCAGCCGCCTTCGGCGTGAAGGTTATATTGACGATGCAATTGCTTCCCGGGGAGAGCATCGTCGGGCAGTTGCTGTTCTGCGCAAACGGCGCCGCCGTCCCGATACTGGCAATGGAGAGAGCCGCAGTTCCGATATTGGAGATCGCCAGGGATTGCGGCGCGCTGGTTGTTCCTACTCCCTGGCTGGAAAACGTCAGGGCAGATTTGGAGAGACTCACGGCGGCCGTGCCGCCTGTATTCCCACATGCCAACAGGAAGGGAAGCGAGAGAAACGCCAGGATTCGCAACGGAATATCCACGGTTCTGGAATAATTGCGGCTCATCTTCGATTCCTCATGGAAATTGCAAATGGTAAGTAGAGACTGCCGTTTCACCTTGGGATCAAAACGTTACGGGCAGCGCTTCCAAGCCACGGAGCCCCAGGTTGCACCGCCAAACCAGCGGGGCCGGATGGAATGCCAGGTTTGGCATGCGCCGGAGGATTGTCGCAAAGGCAATCTGGCCTTCGATCCTGGCCAGTGCCGCGCCAAAACAAAAATGCGCCGCCCAGCCAAAAGCCAGATGCCGGTTGTCCTCCCGGGCTAGGTCAAGGCGGTCCGGGTCAGGAAATCTCTCCGGGTCGCGATTCGCCGCGCCCATTACGGCAATCACCGCCTGCCGTTTTCGGATAAGTTTTCCCCCGAGATCGACATCTTGGGCGGCCAGCCGAGCCGTATGCTGGCTGGGCGCTTCGTAGCGCAACAGCTCTTCGACGGCGGAGGGCAGCAGGGCGGGCTCGGAACGCAACCGTTCCATCGCTTCGGGGTGGCGCAGCAGCGTCAGCAGCCCGTTCCCAATCAGGTTGGTTGTGGTTTCCTGCCCTCCCACCATGGTGATGATGGTGTTGGCGATGATTTCTTCTTCCGTGAAGCGGTCGCCATCGACCTCCGCGGTCATGAGGGAATGGACCAGTCCCTCCCGCGGGTGAACTTTGAGCCGTGCGATCGCCGACCGGAAGTACGTTGTCATGCCTTCGACAGCGGCCAGGACGCGCGCGGCGCGGCCGGGGTTATGTTGGAAATTTCCGAGAATTTCTGCAAAATCCGCCGACCAGCTTTTCAGTTGCACGTGATCGGCGATCGGCATTCCCAGCATTTCCGCCGTTACGATGGCGGGCAGAGGAGCGGCGAAATCGGCAATCACATCCATGTCGCCGCGGGATTGCACCGCGTCCAGAAGACGCTCGGCAATTTCCTGAATATGCGGGCGGAGGGCACGAACTCGCTGCGGAGCGAAGGCCAGGGTTGCCAGGTTCCGGATGCGCGTGTGCGCGGGAGGATCCAGAAAAAGCATCTGCTTCACCATCAACTGCGCAACCGGAGACAATTGGGATAATCGCAGCGAGGCGAGTTGGTCCGTTGTGGGGGTCCGTTGAGCGGAAAAATCATGCAGCACCGAAACCACATCGCGATAACGTGTGACCACCCAAGTGTGCAGGAAGGGGTCCCAGTGAACCGGATCCTCCGTGCGAAGCCGGCGGTACAGCGGATAAGGATCCGCCAGCACTTCGGGTTTGAAGAGGTGATAGAGGCTAAGAGAAGGGTCGGACTTTTCGGTCATCGGCCCTGCAATCGTCGCCACTGTGATTTCCTTTTCTCCGGGGCTCCCCCGCGGCGAGTTGACGCCTATCTTGCCGGCAGGTTTACTGCCGGATGATCCATTCGATCGATCTCCGCCGCAATCTCCGCCACGGTGGGATGATCGAACAAAGCTGCGATATTGAATTCCACGGAAAACTTTTCGCGTATTCGGGCAATAAGCTGTGTTCCCAGCAAGGAATGTCCGCCCAGCAGGAAAAAGTTGTCGTCCCGGGCGACGCTTTCCATTTGCAACAAAGAAGCGACCATCGCCGCCACCTCCTTTTCGACCGGGGTGGATGGAGGCGGGGAGGCAGCGTCGCGCAGGATGTTGGTGGCATCGGGTTCGGGCAACGCGGCGCGATCCACTTTGCCGTTGGGGGTTTCCGGCAGGGATTCCAGCCGCACAAAAACCGAGGGAACCATGTATTCCGGCAGTTTCGAAAGCAGAAGGTCGCGCAGGGTGCTCGCGGTCACGGGCTCGTCATCTCGAATGACCACATAAGCCGTCAGGATGTTCTCGCCTGTCTCGCCGGGGCGCGCCACGGCGACGCTGGCTTCGAGGGAAGGGTGAGCGTCCAGCACGGCGGTGATTTCGTTGGGCTCAATGCGGAAGCCGCGAACCTTAATCTGCTCGTCCACTCTCCCCAGGTACTCCAGTTGGCCGTTGGGCAGCCACCGGGCGCGATCCCCCGTCCGATATAAGCGGTCCGGCTGTTCGCCACCCAAGGGGATGGAAACGAATCGCTGGTCCGTGAGGTGGGGCTGGTTTCTGTAGCCGCGCGCCAAGCCTGCGCCGCCAATATAAATTTCCCCCGGCTCTCCGATGGGGACCTGATGTAATTCCTGATTGAGGATATAAACCTGGGTATTGCTGATCGGACGGCCGATGGCCGGAGACGCACAGGGATGATCCACCGGCGGAACGATCCCCGACGTTGTGACGACCGTGTATTCCGTCGGGCCGTAGTTGTTCACCAGGGTGAAGGGCAGAGTGGAGGGCGGATAATGATGCAGTTTGTCGCCACCGGTCAGCATGATACGAAGGGGCGCCTCGGGGGGCCAGGGGAGCGAAATCATGCGCTCTGCCAGGGGAGTGGGAACAAAGCTGATGGTAATCTGCTGCCTCAATAGCCAGTCGCGAAGCCCTTCAGGATCGGAGCGCAGGGAATTCTCTGGCAGAAAAATGCTCGCGCCCATGGTGAGGTAGGGCCAAATCTCCCAGACGGCCGCGTCGAATCCCGGGCTGGCAAGCTGCGTCGCACGGTCCGCTGGCTTCAATTCAAAGGCTTTCTGATGCCATTTCACCAGATTCAGCAAGCTGCCATGGGTTATCTCCACGCCCTTCGGCGTCCCCGTGGATCCCGAAGTGTAGATGACGTAGGCAAGATGATCCGGTCTAATCGTGGAGGGCGGCGCAAGTGTGGAATTGCCGACGTCCCCCTCGACTTTCCCTCGACTGTCCAAGTGAAGCTGTTTGCAGATTCGCTCCGGTAGAATCCTGGAATAACTCTCACGGGTCACCAGCAGTTTCGGCTGCGCGTCCTCCAGCATCCAGGCCAGGCGTTCCCTGGGGTATGCCGGATCCAAGGGAAGGTAAGCTCCTCCCGCCATGAGGATCCCGAGCGCGCCCACAATCATCGCCAGGGATCGTTCCACGCAGAGGCCAACAACGACTTCCGGGCCGACTCCCTGGAACTTAAGATGCCGGGCCAATTCACTGGCGCGGTTATGCATTTGTCGATAGGTCATGATTTTCGTGTCATCGACAATGGCCAGGGATTCACCGGATGCCTCCGCATACCCGGCCACCAATTGGGGGACGGAGTTTCCCGAGGGAGGAACCTGCCAGGGCGCATTCCGGCTGAGTTGTTCCTCCGGACAGACCTTCGGAACGAACTCCGTGGAAACAGTCGAACCCGAAAGGGGGGGATTCAAGAAGGGGTTTGTCATCTCGCCACCTCATTTGGCCATACCGGACGAATCGAAGGCGCAGTAAAAGGGGCTGCAATCGTTCCATCTCGCGTGGAAAAACTCGAACACGCCGGCCCAGGCCAGGCCCAGAACTTAATGGCGGGGTTCACACCATCGAAGGCAAGGGCGCCGATGTATCCTGGCGCAACGATGAAACTGTACAACGATAGTTTCGAGTTGCCGTGGTTCGCTACCTGGACTCGCTCCGGGGGAACCGGCGAAGAATCGAAGGCGGTCCACTCCAGCGAGAAGCCGATTCCTAAAGCTTTCGAAACTGCTTCTTTGCGAGTCCAACATTTCAAGAAGGAGTGAGGTTGAAGCTCCCGGGGAAGGGCGCTTAAAGCCCGGATCTCCGGCGGAGAGAAGAAATTCGCGGCGACGGCAGGGTAATCCTCACACGATTTGATTAATTCAATGTCAATTCCCACGGAGTGGGTGCGAGTCACGGCGATAAGGCCCCACTCACCCGAGCGCGAGGAATTAAAACTGAGCGGAGGGGCTCCGGCCGACGGCGGCAGTGCGGGTTTCCCGTATTGGCCATAGGAAAAACCGAGTTCAGAGGGTGGCAGCGGGTGATAGCGGCTGAGAATGTCCCGAAGGGCGCCGCGGACGGCAACGAAACCGTCACGATCCGTCGCGAAATGAATTCGCCTGGCCTTGGCGCGCTCGTCCGCGGACAGCATCTCACGCAGTTCTTCCAAGTATGGCGACGCCCGCTTTAAGGTTACGCCCCAAAGATGAACGGTGTTGGGAGGCAGATCCACTTTTCCCGGAGGAACCCGCCAGTCGCAAATCAAGTCTCCTATTTCCATCACGCAAGTCTCCCTTCTGCCGCATGCAATTCCGGAACTTCTCGAACCGGTTGCGGTTTTGAACTCGCCATTTGGGCAATGTCGATGCACGCTCGCAGGCGGTCTGCAAGCGTGGCTACTCGTGGTTCGTCGAGAATGGTCATGTGATCGCCGGGGACCTCATGGACATCCACACCCTGTCGGGCGACGGAGGCCCAACCCAAACTCGGATCGGGGCCGAATTCCGCGCTTTGCTCCACCGCCTTGAAAAGAGTTATGAGCCCGTCGTAAGGCTGTGGCCGGTGCGCCTTGGCCAGGGCAGAAAAGAGTTTCAGGTTGTCCCGCAGTCGGACCGGTACGGGGCGCTGCCTCCAGAAGAAATAGCGGTAGGTGACGTCCCAGGCTGAGTAGGAAATGCGTTTTCTCAAGGAGCTTGCTGTTTGGCCCAGCATTCGAAGCTTGTTGCCGGGAGTCGCACGCCAGAGGGTTCCTCCGAGGTAGCGGAGTTTGCCCCCGAGGCGTTGCACGCGGTATTTCAGGGACTCCATGAGAGACAAAGTGTGGTAGAAGGCGGGGTTGGCAGTATCAAACAGAACCAGGAGGGCAACTTCGCGGCCCTGTTGTTTCAATTGCCTGGCCATTTCCAGCGCCACGAGTCCGCCAAATGACGCGCCGGAAAGGTAGTACGGTCCATCAGGCTGCACCCGGCAAATTTCCTCGACATACCTTTGGGCGAGCAGACCAATCGTGACCTGGGAGAGCATGCCGTCGAACTCCGGGAAACGCAGGCCGTAGAATGGCTGATCCGGGCCCAAGGCGTGAGCCAGAGGGATGAACCTCAGGACCTCCCCGCCGCCTCCGTGCACACAGAAGAGGGGCGGCTTTGTGCCGCCCGATTGAATAGCCACCACCGAGGAAGGTTGAGCCGGGCGATGGTCTTTCAAAATAGCGGCCAACTGTTCAATCGTCGGGGCGTTGATGAGCGCGGAAAGGGGCAGTTTCTTGCCAAAAGTCCGCTCGATGGCGGCAACGGAGCGAACCGCCAGGAGCGAATGACCACCCAGATCGTAGAAATTGTCCCGGATGCTAATGGGGCTTTTTCCCAGCAAGGCTTCCCAGATCCTCACCAGCTCGTCTTCCACGCGATCGCGGGGGGAAACGATTTGCCTCTGGGTCTGGGTAGCCCCTGCTGGCGGCGCCGGCAGGGCGCGTCGCTGTACCTTGCCGCTGGAGGTTACCGGCAAAGCCTCAAGGAAGATAAAATCCGAGGGCACCATGTAGCTGGGCAGCTTGCCCTTTAAGTAGGCGCGCAGTTCGTGGTCCGAAGGCTGATGTCCGTTTCGCGAGACGGCGTAGGCAACGATCTGTTTGCCGATGTCCGGGCGTTCGGTCAAAACCGCCACCGCCGCTTGGATTTCCGGGTGCCATGCCAGAACTCTTTCAATCTCCCCCAATTCGACTCGAAAGCCGCGGATCTTGACCTGGTGGTCATTTCGCCCCAGAAACTCGATGTTTCCGTCGGCCAACCATCGGGCCCGATCGCCGGTTTGGTAAATGCGTTCTCCCTTGCCCACGCCCCAGGGGTTCGGAATGAACTTCCGGGCGGTGAATTCGGGCTGATTTAGATAGCCTCGAGCCAGCCCGGGTCCGCCGAGATAAAGCTCTCCCGGCACTCCGATGGGAACCGGTTCGAGATGCTGATCGAGAATGAAAGCCTGTGTATTGGCAATCGGCTTTCCAATCGGAATGGAAGCTGCGTCGGGGTTCGTATCCCTGGGAATCCGGTAAGTCGCAGCAAACGTGGTGGCCTCGGTGGGACCATAGCCGTTGATGAGCTCAACTTTCGGCAGGAGCTGCTGGGCGCGGCAGATGTGGGAAACGGAGAGCGCCTCGCCGCCCACGATAAGGCGCCGAAGCGGGGCAAGGACCTCCGGCGTGTCGGTGATCATGGCGTTGAAAAGCGTGCTGGTTAACCAGAGTGTGGTGACTTGGTGCTTTCGGATGGCCTCGCCGATGTCACTCGCGGTGGCGACTTTGCCGGGCAGCAGCACGCAGCGGCCGCCGTGCAGGAGTGGCCCCCAGATTTCGAAGGTAGAGAGGTCAAATGCCGCCGGCGCGGTGGGGAGGATTACATCATCCGCGCCGAGTTGGATAAATTCCTGTCCGAAGAGCAGGCGCGCAATTCCCCGGTGCGGAATCTCCACGCCTTTCGGTTCCCCCGTCGAACCGCTGGTGTAGATGACGTAGGCCAGGTTGTCCGGCGTGGCGCCGCTCGAAAGGTTCTGCGAGGGTTGCGCGGGCGTGAAGTTGAAAGAATCGAGGCAAAGCGTGTTCGCCCACGTGGCGGGTAATCGATGAAGGAAATCGGTGTGGGTCAGCAAAACCCGGATGCCCGAGTCCTGAACCATGAAGGTCATGCGGTCCTGAGGAGTCTCGACATCGAGGGGGACGTAGACGCCCCCTGCTTTAAGGATTCCCAGCAGCCCGATCACCAGGTCGAATGACCGGTCCAAATGGATGCCGACTTTCACCTCGGCCTGAACTCCCAATTCTCTCAGGCGGTGTGCCAGCAAATTGGCCCGGCGGTTCAGCTCCGCGTAGGACAGCTTCTCATCCCCGAAAATCAGCGCAACGGCGTCAGGGCTGGACTCTGCCTGCCTCTCGAATAATTCCTGGACGGTGGATTGCGGATATGGCCGGGAAGTTTTGTTCCAATCCACGAGGATTTGCTCGCGCTCTCCGAGGGTGAGCAAAGGCAACCGGGAAATGGGGCGTTCGGGGTTTTCCGCGACCGCTTTCAGGAGGTTCAGATAGTGGCCCAACATTCGCTCGATGGTTCCCGCATTAA
>JASHTO010000088.1 GCA_030040515.1 Terriglobia bacterium | reverse complement strand
GGCAACTCGGCTCGCGCGCGGTCGAGCGTCAGCAGGTCGGTTCCGGCATGGGTCAGGAAGGCAATCAGATTGGGATTGACGGGAACATCCGGGACAGTGGCGGCCGGCTCATGCGGCCGGACTTTCCAGTCGTAGAAATCGAACGTAAATGCCGCCAACTCGGACGGCGGCGGCAGAAAGCGGTCGGCCCGAACCATCATTTCAATGTAATCGAAAATCAGCCGGACTTGCCAGGCGTGGGACACAGACTGAAAAAAGACCGAGTGGCTGTCGAATTCCAGACTCGCGACGTTGGCCAAAGGGCACGGTCCAAGACAGCCGCCTTTAGTCAAATGCACCACGTTGCGCAATTTACGCTTGAGCCATTCTTCCTTGTAGATCTCTACGGGAACCGCCGCATAGCCCCGATCCGTGCGGCCGCAGCAGCAGGCGCCATAGCAATAGGAGAGGTGGCCGCGGCGCTGAACGACGCTGACCGTTCGTCCATCGGACCGCGTAACCCGCTGGCGGTAGGATGACGTCACGCCTAAAACCTCTTTCTGACCAGCCATACCAGGTAGGGGCCTCCGATAATCGCCATGACCGCACCCGCCGGCAACTCGGCGGGCGCCAGCACGATTCTTCCCAGGGTGTCGCAAGCCGCCAGCAGCACGCCTCCAAGAAGCAATGAACAGGGCATCAGAATTCGATTGTCGGGGCTGATCCGCGAGCGGACCAGATGCGGCACGATCAATCCTACAAATCCGATCGGACCCGTCAGAGCGATGGCTCCCGCGGTCAGAAGCGATCCGCAGCAGAAGCCCGTGATATTCAGGCGCCGCAGATCGGCGCCCCGCGACCCTGCCCACGCCTCACCCACCGCGAGCAGGTTCCAGTTTCGCGCTTGCGTGATGACGGTGACGGAGGCGGCCAGAACAACGCAGGCTAACGCCAACAATGCCTGATAACTCACCGAGTCAACGCTCCCTAGCAGCCACTGCATGATAGAGATGGAACGGTGATCCTGGACAACACTGTTAACCACCAGTATGAATGCCGAGCAAATACTGTTAAGTGCGATGCCGGAAAGGAGCAGGCGCACTCCTGACAATTGACCTCGGTTCCACGCGGCCCCTGCCACGATTGCCACCACGGCGGTCGCTCCCGCCAGGGCTCCGATCCAGGAGGCGGGAACGCCCAGAAGGTCGTTGAGGCCCAGAGCAATGGTCAGGACTGCTCCCAAGGCCGCTCCGGCTGAAACTCCCAGCGTATAGGGATCCGCCAGCGAGTCCCTCAACATCGATTGAAATAAGCCTCCCGTCAGAGCGAGCGCGCCGCCAGCGAGCAATCCGAGCAAAGTGCGCGACACCCGAAGCTGCACAAAAACCGGATAATCAGGAGGTTGCTTTGCCATCACCCGTTCCAGGCTGATGGAATCGGAGCCGATCCAGGGAAGCACCAGCGCCGCAAGCAGGAATAAGCCTGCGGAGGCCCAGATCCAACCGGTAGGACGAGCCGTGGTCATCGGTAGAGCACCCACGGATTCCCCTCCGGCGTATGCGTCATGCGTAAGTGAGGCGATAGCCAGTTCAGCCACTCGGAAGTCATTGCGGCTTCGGAACTTGCAAAGTCGGCGGCCAGCTTTCCCTGATGAAGAATCAGCACCCGCGTACAGTGGGTGAGCGCGAGATTCAGGTCGTGCGTAATGGCAATGCAGAGAGCACCTTCACGAGCGAGTTCGGCGAGGGTTGTGAAGCACTGCAATTGCTGGTGAACATCCAGGTAAGTTGCCGGCTCGTCGAACAGCATCAGCTCGGGACACTGGGCAATGCACGCGGCCAGCAGAACCCGCTGTTTTTCGCCCCCGCTCAGCGAGGAAAACGGCCGCTCGCGAAACTGCAGGCAATCCATGCGCCGCATGGCATCCTCGGCGTAGCTCCGATCTTCATCCGACTCAAACCAGCGGTCGGCGTGTGCGTAACGCCCCATCAGAACCATCTGCTCGACGGCAAACGGCAAGTCCTGATGGGTCGCCTGGGGAAGATGGCTGATGCGTCGTGAGCGCTCGCGAACGGTCCACGCCCGCAGCGGGCGCTCCCGCAACAGGACTTCGCCGGCATCCGGCGCGCGCAAACCCGCGAGAATATCCAGTAACGTGGTTTTGCCTGCGCCGTTAACTCCCATCAACACGATGAACTCGCCGCCCTCGGCTGATAGGGTGATGGAGTCCAGAACGGGGCGGCCGGGATATTCGAGCGAGACATTGCTCACCGAGAGCAGTGAGCTCATGGCTGGTGCTCCTTCTGGTGAAGCTTGGCTCGCAATAATTCCACCGCCTCCACAACGCGGGGCCCCGGAGTAACCAGACACTCCGACGTGAGCCCGAAGACCATCCCATTCCGCGCCGCACTCAGCTCTGGGTGAGCAAGCCATGGCTCCCTCAGACGTGCTTCCTGCACCGCCGTGCTTTCTCCGGCCTGATTCATCATCGAGGCATCGAGAATGATGTCCGGATTGAGCCGCACGACAGTTTCCAGCGAGATCCGCGGATAAGGTACAGGCGTCTTGGTCAAAGCGTTCTTGCCCCCGGCAATTTCCAGCAATTCGGCCAAATACGACCCCGGGCCGACGGCCACCAGGTTCGTCAACTCGCCGGGAGTTCGCCCCAGGATGACCAGCACGGTCGGATGCGGCTTGCCTTGGGTCTGCGCTTGAATGGCCGCGAGACGCGATTGAATGTCATGGTCTAGCGCAGCCGCTTGATCGGACAACCCCACGGCCCGGCCGATGTCCAGGACCATCGAGTAGATCTCATTAAGAGACCCGTATTTGACTTCGGCATAAGGGATGCCAAGCGCCGATAGCCGGTCGGCAAGTGCTGCTGAGCGTTCGATAATTACCAGGTCGGGGCGTAGTAAGGCGATCTTTTCCGGGTCAGGCTTGATGTAGGTGCCGACCTTCGGCAACGAGAGTACCGCCGGTGGATACCGGCAGTAATTCGAAACACCCACCACCCGGTCGCCCGCACCCAATGCAAAAAGTGTTTCGGTCGCGCTTGGGAACGTCGATACAACCCGCGAAGGCCGAGCCTGCGGTCCCGGCCACCCTGATGCCCCCAACGGGAACAGGGCCAGCGTGGCCAGCGCGATCAATGTTCGAATTCGAATCAATGGGTGGCTCACTCCATGCTTTCGGCTTCTGCCTTGGCATGAAGCCATTAGCATCGGTTTAGCTCGGGATAATCACCGTTACCAGGCCCGAGACCATTTCGGGCCGGTCTTGTCATTCATCTCCCGCAGCGAGTTGCTGATGCCTGCGACGACCTCAATTTTCCGCGCAAAAAGCCACAGCAAGTCGGAAAGCCGGTTGATAAACGGAAGGATGTTCGAACCGAACACCTCACCCGACTCGATTGCGCGTACGATGCATCGTTCCGCCCGTCGGCAGACGGTCCGGGCGACATCGTAGGCCGCGGCGGTGGGATGTTCACCGGGAAGAGACCAATCCGAAAGGATGCCTTCCATCGCCTCAATTTCGTGGACCTGCCGGGTGAGTTCCTCGACCATTTCCTCCGTAATGGGAACCTGTCCCTTCCTGCTCTCAGGCGGAGTTGCGAGGCTGGAACCCACTTTGAAGAGATGTCGTTGGATTAACTTGGTCCGTTCGCGAAGGTCTGCATCCTCGCAAATCGACCGCGCCATACCGAGGACGGAATTCAATTCGTCCACCGTACCGTACGCTTCAACACGTAGCGAAGATTTTGAAACTCGAATTCCCCCGGCCAGGCCGGTTTGTCCGCCGTCACCACGTTTGGTTGCAATGCTCATTTAAACCTCCTTTTCAATCCCGCGTTGCAGCGAGGCTCGTTGCCGATTTTGATAAGAGATCTGACGCCGGAACACGGGGTCCCGACCAGTTGTAAGCTTTGCGACCTCAACTAGCCTTGCGTTAGCCGCAAACCTTCGGCGGGAAGTGAATTCGACTTCAAGAAAGGAATGGAGAGTTGTCTTTGAAGACGGAACGCATTCCTTCTGTCTTCCGCAGAAAGTGAGCTGCTCTGTCTCAGGTAGGTCTCCTGGCTTGGAGGGAGGCCAATTCTGGCCAAACCGTTTCGCCTTCCCCGGCTCTGACACCGAGTGGCTATGATCGAAACGGGCACCCTCACTTACAGTGGCGGGACCGCGCCGGTTTTTCACCGGACTTCCCTGTTACGCCCTCGCGGGCACCTGAGGTTTCAGAGTATGCACGAATCGCAACTTGGTTGGCAAGCGCGAGATTGGCCCCGCTCGCTGATCTTGCAGGTTACGGGAATGGCTCGCCTTGTCATTGCGATCGCCTGCGATGGGACAGTCAGTTCTGAGCGGACTTGACACCAAGCTAGGCGCAGAGTATGAATGATGCTGTCTGGTGCAGTATTTGCTTAATCGGGAAGCCGGCGAAAATCCGGCGCGGCCCCGCCACTGTGAACGCGGAGAGCTTGAGCGAGGTATGCCACTGGGAGATGCCCTCCTGGGAAGGTAGCTCGGGTTCGGTGATGCGTCAGTCAGGAAACCGGCCAGACACCCACGGATCACGAAATCGGCTTCGGAGGGAAGCGCGATGAGCTTTTCGTCGTTGTGCCTTCGGTGCTGCGGTCTTGCCGGAGCGCACTCACGTCAATTCCCGGCCTACGCAGTGTGATTCCGTGTCTCTTTGCAATGAAGAGAAAAAGGATGGTAACGCTCATTCTGGGAGGCGCGCGCAGCGGCAAGAGCCGATTTGCGCAGACGCTCGCAGCGAAAGACCGGCGTGTGGCCTTCCTTGGCACCGCGCGTCCGAGCGACGCGGAAATGCGGCGCAAAATTGCCCTCCATCGTTCAGAGCGTCCGGGCTCATGGAAAACCATCGATGCACCCGTGGCTTTGGCGAAGGCGATTGCCTCGCGAAGCTCAGAAACGGATGTCATTCTGATTGACTGCCTTACCGTTTACGTCGATAACGTAATGGGTTCCACGCGCGGCGACTCCAAAAGGATTGAGAAGGACTTTGACGCGCTCTGCAATGAAATTCAAAGAGCAAAATGTTCCATCATTCTGGTTTCCAACGAGGTTGGTTGCGGAATCGTTCCCGCATTTCGAAGCGGCCGCCGTTATCGCGACATTCTCGGCCGCCTGAATCAGCGGGTCGCAGCAATTGCAGATCGAGTCTTTGTGATGGTCGCAGGTCTGCCACTGACGGTAAAGCGCGGCGGGCGCTTGTTGGGCGTATGAAAAACATCTATTTAATGCGCCACGCAGAGACGAACTGGAATCGCGAAGAACGACTGCAAGGGACTTTGGACGTCCCGATTAACGCAGTCGGCATTCGACACTCTTGTCTCCTCGCCAGGCGGCTGCAAAGCCTGCGGATTGACTGGATCTTCACAAGCCCTCTCACACGGGCGCGCCAAACCGCGGCAATAATTGCGTCTCGACGGACGTGTCACCCATGCATTCACAATGACCTTCGAGAGCTTGACCACGGAGTGTGGTCAGGAAAGACAATGAAGACCATTAAGCGGTTGTATCCCAGTCAGGTTGAGGCTTGGCGCTTCGAGCCTGAGAAATTACACATCGATGCCGCCGAGCCAATGCAGTCTGCATACACGCGGGCGGCGCGCTTCCTGAGGATGCTGTTGGCAACGTCACATGATGGGAACGTTCTTGTGGTTGGCCACGGCGTTACAAATTCGCTCATCCTGTGCGCGGCAGCCGGAACGCCCGTCAGTGAAGCCGGGAACTATGCGCAATCAAATGGATCAATAGCAGTGATTCGCGCGAATAGCCGCACGGTCGTTTCAATAGGGGAGTGGGAAAATGAACCCGCCCGGTAAGAAGGTAGTGTCCGAAGAAACGCGGTTCTGGTCGGCGGTGGCTTCGGTACCCTCCATCCTGCCCGAGTGGCTGGAGCGCGCCGCCGCCAGACTCGACAGTCTCACCAAACCCCCTGGAAGTCTTGGACGGCTGGAGGAAATTGCCAAACGGCTTGTGGGGATCAGACAAGAGACGTGGCCACGATGTGCCGCAAAGGCTATCTTCACGATGGCGGCTGACCATGGCGTGACGGAGGAGCGCGTTAGCGCTTATCCAAAAGAGGTAACGCGCCAGATGGTCCTCAACTTTCTCTCGCAAGGCGCGGCCATTAATGTGCTCTGCCGCCATGCCGGTATCGATGTGATTGTGGTCGATATCGGCGTGGATGGCGACTTCCCCGGCTCAAGCGGCCTGATCGGGCGGAAAGTAGCCCGCGGCACCAGGAACATGGCTCGTGAGGCGGCAATGAGTAACGCGGAGTTGTGCGCCGCGCTAAACGCGGGTCTGGACCTGGCGGAAATGGCGGCTAAGGAAGGGCGCACACTGATCGGCACCGGCGAGATGGGCATCGGTAATACAACTTCGGCCAGCGCGATCACCGCGGCCTTGACCGGATGCGCCGTAGCTACAGTGACGGGTCGCGGGACGGGTTTGGATGACCAGTCGAGGAATCATAAGGTAAAGGTCATTGAAACCGCATTAGCAGTAAACCAGCCGCAAAAGTCCGATCCTCTCGACATTCTTCGAAAAGTCGGAGGGTTGGAGATTGCCGGGTTGACCGGCCTGATCGTGGGGGCGGCGACGCGGCGAATTCCGGTGGTGATTGATGGATTTATTTCCACCTCTGCCGCGGCCATAGCTTGCGCGATCGAGCCGAAAATCAAGGAGTTCATCTTCGCGGGTCACCGTTCGAGCGAACCCGGGCATCGCGTGCTGCTGGATTTCATCGGCCAAAGGCCCCTCCTCGACCTGGAAATGCGGCTGGGCGAGGGTACCGGAGCGGCTCTCGCTATGACCATCATTGAATCCGCTGCCAAGATCATGAGTGAAATGGCGACCTTCGCATCGGCGGGCGTCGCGGGAGCCGTTTCATGATTCGTCCCGTGAAACTATTCTTATTCGCCGTCCAGTTCCTGACTCGATTGCCCGTGGGTTCCGTCTCCGGCGCCCCTGCAGATTTGTTGGGAGAAGCATCGGTATTTTTTCCGCTGGTCGGACTGCTGGTCGCGGCGGGCGGCGTGGCGCTGAATCACCTTTTGTCTCCCTGGCTGGGACGCAATATTCTCGTCATTCTGGTCCTGCTCTATTTTGTGCTCTTTACGGGGGGGTTGCACGAGGACGGCCTTGCGGACACTGCGGACGGTTTCGGCGGAGGATGGCGCAAAGACCAGATCCTCACCATCATGCGCGACAGCCGCATCGGCAGCTTCGGCGCGACGGCGATTGTGTTCAGCATTCTGGCGCGATATGTGTGCCTTCAGAGCCTCAATGAGCGTGCGTTTGACCAATTCCTGGTGGCAGGTCAGGTCCTGAACCGGTGGACCGCATTGCCGCTGGGCTTTCTCTTGCGCTCCGCCCGGGAAGATGACGGCCAGGGTGCTCGAGTCGCGGAAAAGGTTTCGCGCCTCTCTCTGATTTTGGGTACCGCGATGACCGTGGTGATCGTGGGCCTGGCGTTAGGCCGGGAGGCTGTTTGGATTCTCTGCGCTGTCATGGCCGTCACAACTCTGGCGGGGGTTTATTTTTGGCGCCGAATCGGCGGGGTTACGGGGGACTGCATGGGGGCAACAAATCAGGTGGTCGAGGTAACGGTTTACTTCATGGGAGCGCTATTGCGATGAACACGAATCTGGCTGTTCCCAGCGAATTCACCGTTGAAGAGAAAGAAGCCCTCTACAAGGCAATCTATCTTCGGCGGGATGTGCGGGAGCATTTTCTCCCCACGCCCATCCCGGAAGCGGTCCTGCGCAGGGTGCTCGACGCCGCTCATCATGCCGGATCCGTGGGCTTCATGCAGCCGTGGACTTTTATCGTCATTCGAAGCAACGAAATAAAAGCTCAGGTCAAAGAGCTCTTCGACCAGGCAAATCGCGAGGCGGCGCGGGTATTCGAAGGTGAAAGGCGCGCGCTCTATTCGCGGCTGAAGCTGGAAGGCATTTTGGAATCACCCGTCAATATCTGCGTCACCTGCGATCCAGCCCGCAATGGTCCTCACGTCCTCGGCCGCCATACCGTTCCGCAAACGGACGTTTACAGCACCTGCTGCGCCATCCAGAACCTCTGGCTGGCGGCGCGGGTGGAGGGCATTGGAGTCGGATGGGTCAGCATCCTCGACTACACCTTGCTTCGGCGGCTGCTTGAAATTCCAGAGCACGTCATTCCCGTGGCTTATCTCTGTATGGGTTTTGTTGATGACTTCCTGCCCCAGCCGCAGTTGGAAAAGGTGGGATGGCTCCCGCGCGCGCCCCTTGATGACGTTATTTTTTACGAGGCCTGGGGAAAGGGGAATGCGGATTAGTGGCGCAATTGATGTCTGCCGCGTGATTTGGGTTCGGCATGCGCGTCCGCAAGGAGCCGGCCTGTTTCTTGGTCAAGCCGACGTGCCGCTTTCGCGCTCCGGGCGACTGCAACTTCCCGGCTTGATCGAGAAGCTTTCACTCCACTCCCTGCAGGCTTTGTATACGAGTGATCTGCAACGGACGGTAGCCACGGCGAAGCCCCTCTCTCGGGTCCTCAAGATCGAAGTGAAGTGCCGGCCTGGATTGCGCGAGATTCAGCTTGGCCGATGGGAGGGGCTCTCTTGGGCGGAAATTATCAAACGCTACCCCGGCGCGGCTCACGAATGGATAAAGCACTTTCCCCGGAAGCCGGCGCCGGGTGGAGAGGAGTTTCGCATATTCAAAGATCGCGTACGCAATGAGCGCAAAAGGATCATCGCGGCTCACCTCGGCGAATGCGCCGTGGTGGTTACGCACGCTGGGGTGATCCGGCTCATTCTTGCGGATGCTCTTGGAATGCCGGATCGATATATTTCGCGTGTTGATCATGAGTTTTGTGGCATGACCATCATCGACTACTTCTCGCGCGGTGCGATGGTACGCTGCGTTAACGCTTAACTCTAATTGCGCAATTGTTCCGGCTGTTGCGCTAAATCGAAGTTAACAGCAGTTAATTCCGCAATCCGATAGTATCGATTTGATCTTCGGAAGGTAGTACGGCAGGAAATCAAGGTCGAGATGAACGGGAAGCGCGGTGAAAATCCGCCACTGCCCCGCAACTGTAAGCGACGGTAGCAACCTGAGATGAGCCACTGCCCGCCAGGGGTGGGAAGGCGCAGGCAAATCAGAAGTCGTCGCGAGTCAGGAGACCGGTCTCGTCAATCTTTACGTCAGTCCACTCTTTCGAGGGAAAAAGGAGGACATGGTGCACGATACACTTCAGACCGCGCTTCGAACTCTGCTTTCAGTACTATTATTCCTTGGGTCCGCTTCGCTTACTTGCGCCGGGCCTGGTGGGACAATTACCGGGAAGATCGTTGATCCGGTCGGAGCGGCCGTACCCAAGGCAAAGGTTGAATTGCTACGTCAGGGGACTGTAATTCTGGCCACCGAAGCCGACAATGAAGGTGCATTTACCTTTTCAGCTGTGCCGGCCGGCCGATACAGCGTTCGTGCCGAGGCACCCGGCTTCAACAGCCAGACAGGTCCACCGCTTGATGTTACGGGAACACGAACGGTGAACGTCGATATCATTCTGCAAATTGGCACGCTGCGCCAGCAAGTAGTTGTTTCCGACACAGGAACCAGTCTACCGGAGTCACAGGTGGGAGCATCCGTGACGGTATTGGATCAGTCAGAGCTGAGCGCCTTCAACAAGCTTGACCTGCTTGACGTGCTCCGCCAAGTGCCGGGCCTCGCGGTGGTGCAAACCGGCGAACGGGGAGGCACCACTTCCATCTTCACGCGCGGCGGCAACAGCGAGTTCAACAAGGTGCTGATCGACGGCATTCCGGCCAACGACATTGGCGGAGCGGTGGAGTTCGCCAATCTCTCCGCAAGCGGCGCGGACGAGGTGGAAGTGTTCCGCGGAGCGAACAGCGTTCTCTACGGCGCCGACGCTTTGGGAAGCGTGATCCAGATTACGACTCGCCGCGGCACGACTCCGATGCCCGAGCTCACGTACGCCGTCGATGGTGGAAACTTCAGCACGATGCGCCAGGAGACTACCATCGGGGGCATTCTCCACCAGTTCGATTACTTCGGCGATTTCATGGACCTCCAAACCCAAAACAGTTTGCCCAACAATACCTTCCATAACGAGACGCTGTCCGCAAATCTTGGGTGGAGGGCAAATCAAAAGACTGATGTGCGCTTCACGCTTCGCCATACGGGCACTGCCTTGGGTGATTCCAATGCCCTGGCCTTTTACGGCCTTCCCGATGATGCCTTCCAGCGCGAACCGGAAACCTATATGGGAATTAAGTTACAGAACCAAACCACATCCCAGTGGCGAAATTCGGTGCAAGTCACCTCGACGCAGCTTCGTTACAGCTACGACGAACCAGAGCCGGTTGGCATACCGTATTTTGGTAACTACATCGGCGATCTGGTCAACATTTGCGGCGCGAACGGATATTGCACCAGTGGCCAGGCGATTCTCGATTACGGGGTCGCAAACGGCGGCATCTATCCAAGCCTCTTTAATTCCCACACGGCAATGCAATCCCTTTATGCGCTGTCGAGTTATGACTTCAAGCCCGATGTCAGCGGCAGCGCAGGTTTTTGGTACGATCGCGAGGGCGGCTATACCAATTCCGATGGGTCACTCACTCCGACCACCCGCAATAACGTTGGCGGTTTCCTGGAAGCCCACGGCAGCCTGGGCCACCGCGCCTTTGCCACGGCCGGGGTGGGCCTTGAAAGCAACGCTGTGTACGGCTTTGCCGCCACGCCGCGGGTTTCCGCCGCCTACTATGTGCGGCGGCCCACCTCCAACTCATTCTTCAATGGCACGAAGCTGCGCTTCAACTTCGGCACAGGAATTGACGAGCCGAGCATCCTCAATCAAAGTTTGTCACTCTACAATCTGCTCCAGACGCTCCCGAACGGGCCGCAACTCATTTCCCAATACCATGTTGCTCCGATGGGTCCCGAGCGAAGCCGCGATTTTGATTGGGGAATCGAGCAGTTTCTGGCGAATGGCCGAGTGCGCGTCGGGCTGACGGCTTTCCACGAGAATTTTTACGACCTAATTGCCTACGTGTCCAACAATCTGCTTCCCGAACTCGGTGTCCCGGCGTCCATCGCTGCTGCGGTACCGTTCGGCGCTTCCATCAACTCGGACTCCTACCGCAGCATGGGGACCGAAGCGGAGTTGGAGGCCCGCCTTAATAACAAACTGCGTCTGCAAGGGGCGTACACATACACCGACGCCGTCGTGACTCAATCCTTCGCCAGCAGCGCCCAGACGCCTGCTTTCAATCCCGCGTTCCCGAACATTGCAATCGGAATTTACTCGCCCCTGATTGGGGGACGGCCATTCAGAGTGCCGCGCAATTCCGGCAACCTGGCGCTCGTATATTCCAAACGGCGCTTGGGGCTCGCCGCGACTGGTTATTTCGTGAGCCGGTCCGACGACAGTACCTATCTGACGGATGAAAATTACGGAAACACGTTGATTTTACCCAATCGTAATTTGCTGAATGCCTATCAGCTTGTAGATTGGAGCGGCTGGCTGGACGTACATCGCGGCGTTACTCTCTACGCCGACATCAGTAATCTTCTGGATGAGCATTACGAGGGCGCTTTCGGCTATCCCGCTTTGCCGCTCAGCTTCCGCGCGGGAGTCAAGTTCACAATTGGCGGAGAGGGTTGGAGGCTGAAGTGATCGGAGGTCTCCAGGGGCGCGGGATTGCATCGCCCCGGTATTGCTGCGTCGTGAAGGACCTTGCGTGACAGCCGTCCAAATTCTGCTGGCGTATGCCGCTGACTTATGTTTCGGCGACCCGCAATGGCTGCCGCACCCGGTTCGAATTGTTGGCTTCATTTCAGCATTTGCCGAGAAACTATGCCGCAGAATTGCGAGTGCACCGTCCGCAATGCTGGCGATTGGTTCCGTTGTTGCCCTGGTGATTCCGGCGGGGGCCGCCGTCGCTGCGTGGTTTGTGGTTAAGGAAATTTTCCGGGTTTCCCCCTGGGCGGCATGGGGCGCGACCGTCGCGATCGCCTACACTACACTTTCAGTGCGAAGCCTTGATCAAGCGGCGCAAGATGTGATCAATCATCTAAGGCGAGCGGAGATCACCGGGGCTCGAAACGCGCTGGCGATGATCGTCGGACGCGACACCCAGGCGTTGGATGAATCGGAGATGGTTCGAGCCACCATCGAAACCGTTGCGGAGAACACTTCCGACGGCGTGGTGGCGCCGCTCTTCTACATGATGATTGGCGGCGTGCCGGCGGCCGTCGCTTACAAAGCCATCAATACGCTGGATTCGATGTTCGGCTACAAGAACGAACGCTATCTGTATTTCGGCCGCGCTTCAGCACGCCTGGACGATGTCGTCAATTACTTGCCTGCCCGGCTCACGGCGGTGCTGGTAGCGCTCGGCGCTCTTCTGTTGGGCCTTTCCTGGAAAGGCTCGATTCGGATCGTCCTGCGCGACGCTCGCTCTCAGCCCAGCCCCAACGCCGGTTTTCCCGAGGCAGCCTACGCAGGAGCACTTGGCATTCGCCTGGGCGGTAATAATTCTTATGGCAGCCATATGGTTCAGAAAGCCTTCATCGGTGATGCGAGTCGCGGGTTAACCATCAGCCTGCAGCCAGAGACAAGGAGATTGCTTTACATGACCTCTCTGCTGGCCGTTGGCGTGTCGGTTGCAGGTGTTTCGGTCATTCGCTGGATACGATGCATTTAACCACTCACGGCGGAGACATTTACGGCGCGGCACGGCGTTTGGGAATCGCACCCCAAAGGGTCCTTGACTTCAGCGCGAGCATCAATCCCTTGGGGCTTTCGCCCAAAGCCCGCCGAAGGATTTTTCGCGAGCTCCATTCTGTCTGCCACTACCCTGACCGGCGGCAAGAAGAGCTGCGATCTCTGGTCGCCTCAACCCAGAAGATCGATCCTGAGTGTATCGTCTTCGGCAACGGTGCCACACAATTGCTTTATGCCGTCACGCGGTGTCTCCGCCCGCGAAAAGCCATGCTCATCGCACCAGGCTTCTCGGAGTATCGCGCGGCCCTGATGTCGGTCCGAACTCGCTCTAGCGAATTCCGGCTGCACCCTGAAAACCAGTTCGTTCTTCGAACCGATTTGTTCTTGCGTGCTTTGAAAAAGTCAGGTTCAGACTGTGTTTTGTTGGCGAACCCGAATAACCCCACCTGCGCCATCGTCCCGCGGCAAGACCTCTGCCGAATCGCGTCCTTCTGCCGAAAGGGCCAGGTCCATTTGGTTGTTGACGAGTCCTTCCTCGATTTTTCCGGGGAACGGTCACTATCAGAACTCACTTCACAAAATCATCACCTGATTGTCATTCGGTCTCTGACCAAGTTCTTCGCGCTCCCAGGGCTCAGGATCGGATACCTTGCGGCGCACAGGCGCGTCGCCAGATCCCTGGCCCAAGCCGTGGAACCCTGGTCCGTGAACGCTCTGGCGCTTGCAGCGGCGGCGGAGTCGATCAAAGACCGGGCTTATCAGAAGAGAACCCTCGCAATGATCGCTGAGGGGCGCGAATTCCTCCGGAGTGGCTTCCGAAAGCTCGGATGGCTTGAGGTTTATCCGTCTTCTATAAACTTCCTGCTGGCTCGGTCCCAGCGAAAGGAATTTAGCGGACAAATCCTGCGGAAGCGCCTCGAACGGATGCGCATTCTCATTAGAGACAACTCGGGAATCCGGGGACTGGATCCGCAGTATATTCGTGTCGCCGTTCGAACCCGCGCCGAGAACGAACTACTTTTGAAGGCGCTGAAAGTTGTCTCGGATCAAATTATTGGGTCGTCGTAGGCTTCAGAGATGTGTCAATCGAGCAGGCCAACGATATCTGCGATGCGCCAAATATGAGATGCCTTTCCGGCCGCTATCGCAGGAGTAATTCCCAGGTCCTGATGGATTAAGGAAAAGTTGTAGTACATCAGATACAAAGCCAGTGCGGTCGCATGACGCTCCACCTTACGCGCGAAACCCCCATCAAGTGCGACGAACCACGCGTGGCAAATATGACGCAGATGTTCACGGAGGCGAAGTTCGTTCGGCGACCAACCTGCGCAAACACTGATTAAACCTTTTGGTCTCTGTTGATGATAGCGCTGGGTGATATCCTCATGCAACTCGGACGCCGCGCTCGAGTTCTTTGAGCCGATCCTCCAAGAGGGCACGAGTTTCGTTCGCTGGTCCAAGCAAGTCCAAACCCACGCCGAACCGGTTGTGCGACGGTACTCTAAATCGTAAGGAGTGCTCCGTACCTTGTTCTGAAACGCCAGAGTTTCACGCCATTGAGGTTCTCCTGCCGCAAGCTGCTGCAAGACCTCATCTTGGTATCGCGTACAAGCTGTGCCGAGTCTCATGATCAAGGCTTTGATTTGATTCTGAGGAACGCCGGTGAGCCGAACGGTGGATCGCAAATTGTGCCGGCGGACGATTGCCTTAATCACTGCGATTCGGGTGGCGTTGGGCAGTGCAGCAATGTTGCTCACTGTTTCCTCCGCCACACCCGATCGGATGATGATGCAGGCTTGCGTGTCCGCTCGATACGGCTTGACGGAAGGCCCATGATAACCCGTTTTCCATCCAGCCTCTGGCCCGTTACCGCTTCGACGACTTGTCGAGCGGTGACGATGAAATCGTGTGGAACTTCTAGGCGCTTTTGCATGCTCTTATTCATAGAATTCTAGCTGGATCCGTGCGGTGCTAACCTTGTGCCCTAACCGAGGTTGCGGACGACATCCTTAACCTCCTGTAACCCCCTGTTGCATCATTTACGGACACCCGGCACGCCGGCCCCCCTGGAGTTGACATAAATTTTGCTGTGGGGCCGATACCCGCAGCACGGCGTGGGGGCCGCAGCCCGACTCCGGGAGCAGGAGCCGTGAGAAGCACTTGTGTCCTCATATCATTTTCTCACTTCGAGGACGCACGCGAATACCAAGGACACGACTTCAGGAGCCACAGTTGTAGCACTTTTCAGCTATGCCGGCAGGGAAGAAGAACCAGCCATTAAGTGGGCTCCGCCCGGCAACGGTCACTCAGCGCTCTTCCTCTATCATCTTTCGGTACCTTTCGGTGGCCCTGGAGAATTCCCTTTCCAGTCTTTGGAGTTCGATGGAGCCCTCAGAACCGTGAATCGCCTCACAGCCATCGAGGGCTTTCCGTGCCTCCACCCTGCGGAGCTTGGCCAACGTTCTATCAATCAGAGAAAGCGGAGTACCCATGGGCGCTTTGAAGTCCGCAATGTATGAAAGTTCCGAAGGGCTGTCAAGAAGCACTGCACCCGAGTTTTCCCGTCGTATATTCCGTGTTACTCACAGTGTTAGGCTTGCCTAAAGTTAGGGACGAGGGAATTGGAAAGCATGCAGACCTTTCTGTATCCCGAAATGCTGTTTAAGGGTAACACGTAATGTATAATCATGCTACTCTGCAGGGCACTGGCTACCGGTAGATGGCGAGAAGGAAGGCCCTCGTTTCCGAATGGTTAGAAAAAAGCGTGGGAGTGTTTTGGGGTCATTCCCGGTTCCGCTTAAGGATTTCCACCCCGAACCGCTTGACCGCTTTTGGTACCCGTGGAATCTCGTCGTTCCGGGCTGTCCCGCTGGGCGTTCAATTACTACTTCTGCGAGGAATAAAGGAATGGTCGCTTTTCCGAATCGGGTCTTGTTTCTAGGTTTTGGAGCAGTCGCGCGTTGCGCGTTGCCGATCTTCGTTGAGCACATCACCATCGATCCCGGGCGCATCACGATCATGGACTTTGATCCCAACGAGGAGGCACTGAAGCCCTGGATTGCGCGGGGCATGACTTTCGTCAAGGACCGCGCGACAGCGGAAAACCTCGGGACCCTGCTGGAGCAGTATGTTTCAGCAGGAGATCTCCTGATCGATCTGGCTTGGAACATTGACGCCTGTGAAATCATCCAGTGGTGCCACGACCGGGGCGTTCTTTACGTCAACACTTCAGTGGAGCTATGGGATCCGTATGCGGGAGGCCAGAAGCACCCGACCGAGCGGACCCTCTACTGGCGCCACATGAATCTGCGGCGGATGTGTGCTCGGTGGGATAAGCCCGGACCGAGCGCGGTCGTGGAACACGGGGCCAATCCCGGCCTTATCAGTCATTTCACCAAGCACGCTTTGCTGGAGATTGCCGACCGTGTCCTGCAGGAAAAGAAGATCAGCGGAGGGCCGGCGGAACAAATCGCTCAGCACGCCAAGGCGCGAGAATTCAATCACCTGGCCCATAAACTCGGCGTCAAGGTGATTCATTGCAGCGAGCGCGACACGCAAGTCACCGACCAGCCCAAAGAGGTCAACGAGTTCGTCAATACCTGGAGCGTGGAAGGATTTCGGGAGGAGGGAACCACCACCACCGAGATGGGCTGGGGCACCCATGAAAAGGAGTTGCCCGCCCTTGCCTACG
>JASHTO010000087.1 GCA_030040515.1 Terriglobia bacterium | reverse complement strand
GAAATTAGTCTGTTCGCCCGGCAATGCCTCGGGAGACGCAGGATTCCCACCTTGGCTATCCTACGACGCGAAGCCCGCGCCTGGAACCGCAAGGTCAATCGCATGCGGGTGAAGATTGACTGGCAATTCACGCGCCGGAAAGCGCGAGCAAAGTTTGGCTACCAACGGAATCTTTTTATGCGGTCAAAGAACTAGCGCGCACCAACTGTGCACCCGGGGGAAGTTCTCCAGTCGCGCGCCGAAGAACGCCGCGGCGTTATCCCAGGGTGGAAATCTGTTTTCGGCGTTCAGCCCATGCTTCCTTTTCCAGAATGCGCGGACTTACTTCGATCAGGCGCGGAAGCATGTTGTAAACGCTCACCGCCGTCCACTTTGCGCCCTCGCGCGTGCGAAAGCCGCGCTTATTGAGCGTGTCCGCCATGTGCGCGAGCGAGCGGTCCTGAACGATCTGCTCCAGGATCAAAGTGAGGGCTTCCATCTCGCCGGGATTTTCTTCCAGGTGTGTGCAGTCGTTTGAAACTCGGGAGCCGTATGGGACTTCCCCCGCGCTCGCGGCGGTTTCCCGCTCATCGCCCTCCGCCGGCCGCTGCCACTCGACGGCCACCAACTGCCAGCCGGCGTTGGCTCTTTCCCGCAGATACTCAGCGCTCAGTTGTCCTGTTACCACCTCGCGAATGCGCTCCATTTTCGCCATAAAGCCTCCGGAAACCCTGATGATTTGGCCCTCGGATCATTCGTACCTCAGTGCCACCATCGGATCCATGGCGGCAGCGCGGCGAGCGGGAATGTAAGCGGCAAGCAATCCTGTGACGCCCACCAGCGCGCCCGATAACGCCAAAATCAGCGGGTCCATTGCCGAAACGCCAAAGAGCATGGTTTGCAACAAGTGGTCGGCGGCCAGTGATCCGGCAAGGCCCAGCACCAATCCCACTGCCAGTACTCCCATGGCCCGCGCCAGAACCATGAGGAGTACTGTGCGGCGATTCGCCCCCAGCGCCATCCGCACTCCTATTTCTCGCGTCCGCCGCGCCACCGAGTAGGCCATCACGCCGTAGAGTCCCACCATGGTCAGCACTAGGGCGATCCCCGCGAAGCTACCGAGCAGCACGGTCTGGAAGCGTGGCGCGGTAACTTGTGTGGAAAGAAGTTCTCCCATGGTTCGAATTTCATACACCGGTACCATGGGGTCAAGCGCCGACATCTCTTTGCGCATCGACGATTCCAGCGAATGAGGAGGAACGGAAGTGCGCAGCATCATCACCGGAGCCCCCCAGGTAAGCTGCTTGTATGGGAAGTAGTAGATGGGCTTGGCCTCGGTGTCCAGCGCGAAGAGCTTGGCGCTGCCGACCACTCCCACAATTTCGTGCGCACTTTCCTTTTTCTCGCCGGGGCCCGTGGCGCCCGGTGTAATCAGTTTGCCGATCACGTCCTCGCCCGGGAAAAACTTGTCGGCGAATGCCTTGTTGACAATCAGCACCCGCGCGGACTTCATATCGTCGTGGTCGTTGAAGAATCGGCCCCTGAGCAGCGGAATTCCCGCCGTGGAAAAATAGTCGGGAGTGGCGAAGGCCATGCGCGCGCTCGGCCGCTTCCCCTGCGGTAAGGGACGCTCCTCAACGTTGAATGACACCGTGGCGTTGTCTCCCCCGAGAGGCAACGGCCAGATGCCCGCGGCGGATTGGACGCCCGGCAGGGCGCGCATTCGTTCCAGCATTTGATCGTAAAGCGCAATCTGCTGAGCCGGGTTGTACTGCGCATCGGGCAGACTGAAGTGGAAGGTCAGCAGGTGGTCCGGCTTCAGGCCTAGATCGCTATTTTCAAGGTGCAGGAAGCTGGCCATCAACAGTCCCGCGCCCGTAACCAGCACCAGCCCAAGCGTCACCTGCACCACCACCAGCGCGCCACGAATCAGGTCGTGCTTCTGCGTGCCGGCGCGGCTGCGCTCGGTGAGTGAAGATGAGAGGTCAACCCTTGCGGCATGAAGCGCCGGGGCGAGCCCGAAGAAGACGCTGGCGCAGAAGGTCAGGAAAAGCGAAAACGCCAGCACCCGCCCGTCGATGCTCGCCTGGGCCAGGCGCGGAACGCTGTTGCCTCCCAGCGGCAGAATCGCCTGCAAGGCGTATTCCGCCAGCAGCGCACCGGCCGCGCCACCCAGCAGAGCCAGCAGCAGGCTTTCCGTGAGCAGTTGCCGAACCACGCGCAGGCGGCTTGCGCCCATGGCCGCGCGCACGGAGATTTCCTGCTCGCGGCTCGAGGTGCGTGCCAGAAGCAGGTTGGCGATGTTGGCGCAGGCGATCAGCAGCACCAGGCCCACGGCGCCAAGAAGAATCAGCAGCGGCGCGCGCGATTCACCCACCAGGGTTTCGAGCGCGGGGCGCACGGAGGCGCGTGGTTGATTGACGTTGGTATCCGGATATTGCTTTGCCAGATTTTGCGCGATGACGTCCAGGTCGGCGCGCGCCTGCACAATGCTCGCGCCGGGCTTCAGCCGCCCCAGCGCAATCAGCATGTGGGCGCCGCGCTGCTCGGTAATGGGCGTGTCGCCCGGCGGGGCTTCGCGCTCTCTGGCGATGGTCGCCCAAAGCTGGACGTTCGGCTCATCAACAGGATAAGTGAAGCCGGGAGGAGCAACCCCCACCACCGTGTAAGCCTTGCGGTCCAGATTGATCGTGCGGCCGATAATGTTGCGGTCGCCGCCGAAGCGGCTTTGCCAAAGCTTGTGACTCAGCACCGCCACGTGCACGCCCGCGGCCTCTTCGGATTCCAGGAATCCTCGTCCCAATTCCGGTTGGATACCCAGGGCAGGGAAAAGGTCCCACGTCACCAGTTCGGCGTCAACGTGCAGGGGAGGCCCGTCGCCCGTCAGCGGCATATCGGCATCGTCTCCGGTAATGAGGTGCTCGAAGACGTGGTTGCCGGAGCGAAAGTCAAAGAAGTCCGGGTAAGAGAGGCTACTTGGAACCAGCGTGTCGCGCTGCCGCATCGACTCCACTTGCACCAGCCGATCGGGCTCGGCATAGGGCAAGGGCTTGAGCAAAACCGCGTTCACCACACTGAAAATCGCCGTGTTGGCGCCGATTCCCAGCGCCAGCGTCACCACCGCAACGGCCGTGAAGCCGGGATTCTTCACCAACATGCGCAGGCCGAAACGAAGGTCCTGAAGTAAGGTGTTCATGGCTCATCCTGAACTGAGTGGCCGAGTTCACTGGCCACGGATTTTCAATACCCCCACCCATCCAATCGTTCTTGAGTTCTCCTGAAACTTGCAGATTGACATCTTTATGCGTCTGCCATATGCTTTTGCACATGGCACGAACCACTTTAACGATCGACGATCAGCTTTTCCGTGAGCTGAAGCGTAAAGCGGCGGAAGAAGGCCGAACCTTCCAATCGTTGGCCAACGATTGCCTTCGTCGCTCGTTGCAAAACCCCCGTCCGGAGCGGTACAAACTGCGGCTCCGCGGCTGGAAAGCGACCGAACAGCCGGGTGTGGACCTGCTTGACCGCGATGCCCTCTTCGATCTGATGGACGGGCGCTGAGCGATGCAAGCCGTAGATACCAACGTCCTGATCTACTCCGAGATATCTTCGAGCAGACACCATGTTCAAGCCCAAAGGATTCTTAAAGCCCTCGCCGAGGGGGCCGTGCCATGGGCCATCCCCTGGCCGTGCATTTATGAGTTCATCAGGGTGGTAACTCATCCTCGTGTATTCCATCCCCCAACCCCACTGGACGTCGTGCTGAAAGACTTGCAGAGCCTTCTGGATTCGCCTTCTCTGATGCTTCTTGCTGAAACGAACCGGCACATATCCATCCTTCACCAAGTGGTGCACAAGTCGGGCGCCACGGGCAATCTCGTTCACGACGCTCATATCGTTGCCCTCTGCATCGAGCACGGCGTTTCAGAGATCATCACGGGCGACCGTGACTTCAGCCGGTTTTCGGGGTTGAAGGTCATCAACCCTTTCGTCACCCCGTGATCGTTCGAATTCTTCATTCATACCTCAGCGCTACCATGGGATCGACCTTCGCCGCGCGGCGGGCGGGGATGTAGCTGGCCAGCAGCGCGACGGCGGTCAGCGCAAACGATGCGGCGACGAACGTCAGCAAGTCGGTGGGTTTGACGTTATACAGCAAGCTGGCGAGAAAATGTGTCAGGGCGAGCGCGCCGACGATTCCCAGGCCAACACCCACCAACGTCAGCTTCAGGCTGTTCCCCACCACCATCTTCAGAACTTCGCTTCGCTCCGCCCCCAGGGCCATGCGGATTCCGATTTCTCGTGTGCGTTGCGTCACGGCATACGAAATCACGCCGTAGACGCCCACCACCGCCAGCACCAGCGCCAGCCCGCTGAACAGGCCGAGCAGGATGAGCGTAATGCGCCGCGTGGAAACCGAGTCGGTGACCATTTGCTCCATGGTGGAGATGCCCAGAATCGGCTGGTCCTTGTCGATGGATGCCACGGCCGCGCGAATTTGCGAGGTCAGGCTCGCCGGTTCAACCCCCGAGCGCACCAGCAGGTTCATGTGATGCGGAACACTCTGGGAGAAGGGCACGTAAACTTCCAGCCGCGAGGGATTGGCCAGTCCGTAGAGCTTGGTGTCGCCCACCACACCCACGATGGTGATCCATTTCGCTGGTGATTCCGGGTGGGGCCGCCCGAACATGAATCGCTTGCCCACTCGATCTTCATTGGGCCAGAACTGGTGCGCAAGCCGCGCATTGATCAATCCCACCCGCTCGGAGTTCTCGTTGTCCTGTTCCGTAAAGTCCCGGCCACGGAGCAAGGGCACTCCCAGAGTGCGAATGTATCCGGGGCTGACGGTGTGGTAATCGGGATGCGGGAAATTCCCCGGCGTGGGCAGGGGGAATCCCTCCAGGGTAATGTCTGCGCGGCTGTGATCGCCGGAGAGAGGAACGGTGGTTCCCACCGCCGCGCTCTCCACGCCCGGCAGCGCGCGCACATTGTCGAGCAGGCGCTGCCAGAAGTTGCCGGCTGCGGAGTCCTTCGCGTACTGCTGCGTGCGAAGACCCAATTCCATGGTCAGCACGCGCTGCGGGCGAAAGCCGGGATCGACTTGCATCAGCCGGTGCAGGCTTTTGAGCATCAGGCCCGCTCCAACCAGCAAAACCAGGGCCAGCGAAACTTCCGCCATGGCGAGCGCCCCGCGCAGGCGGTTCTGCGACGCTCCGCCACTCGAGGTGCGCACGCCTTCCTTCAATTCCGATTGCACGTCGGTCCGGGTGGAGTGCGCCGCCGGAGCCAATCCGAATAGCAGCGCCGCCATCACCGCCGCGGCCGCGGCAAAGAGCAGCACGGCGCCGCTGACTTGCACTTCCTCACCCGCGAGCATCCCGCCTGGAAGCAGCAGGTTGATGCCGCGCGTTCCCGCCATCGCCAGGGCCACGCCCAGCGCTCCGCCGATGCCGGCGAGAACCAGGCTCTCCGTCAACAATTGACGGA
>JASHTO010000001.1 GCA_030040515.1 Terriglobia bacterium | reverse complement strand
GTGTGGTCACGAGCGTGGTGGTTCCTGGTCCTGACCCAGGGGCCGGTATTTGACCAAACAAGAACCCGGAACCCAGCCATCCGAAGATAATAAGGAGGCAGTTCAAGCTTGCGCGCGTTGTAAAGTTTCTTAACACCTGGCGCTCGTAACTCTACTAATTGATAGAGCTTACAAGCACTCAGTACGATTATCAATGGTGAAAGGTTACAAGTTACCAAGCGTGCACTTTGGGCGTCAGAGCAACACGGAGGGGTGTATGTCTAAAAAACTTTTGCGCTGTTTTATGGTGCTTCTGGCGTTGGGCATTGCCGTATCGCTCGGGGCACAACAGGATTCTCCGCCCCCCGCGCCAGGTCAAGGGCAGGGGCAAGGACGGCGCGGCATGGGCGGTCCGCCGCCGGTGATCGGAACGATTACTTCCGTTGGAGTCGATCGCTTCGAAATCAAGAAACCTGACGGCAGCACGCAAACCGTGATGGTGAATGATCAAACGCATTTTCGCCAGCGCCAGCAGGGACAACAGCCGGAGGAACTCCACTTGGAGGATTTGAAAGTCGGCGATCACGTTGCCGTCCGCAACACTCCGGACGCGGGCAGTTCTTCGCCCGCGATGGCGGTTAACCGCCTGACCGATGAAGAATTTCAGAGATTCCAGAATGGCGGGGGCCCCGGCGGTCCGGGTGGCGGCAGATTCGGTGGCTTCGGTCCCGGTGGCGGCGGGCCGCGCGCCGGCGGGGAAATTACCGCGATCAATGGAAATCAGATCAAGGTGCGGAATCGCCGCGGCGATGAAAGAGTGATCGTGGTGAATGATCAGACGACGTACATGAAGGAAGGAAAAACCATCGCCTTGAAGGACCTCAAAGTCGGCGACCGCATTTTCGCCACGGGCCAGGAAAATAACGGCCAGTTTGTTGCCACGGAAGTTCGCTCGGGCTTCCAGGGCGGCGGACGCGGCGGACAGCAAGGGCCTCCGCAGAATTAGCAACCGCAGAAGTTGTATCTCTAGAGCGATGCGCCTTGGTGACAACCATCGGCGCATCGCTCGATTTCTTGAGCGCAGGCATCGTGCACGCGCTCACTCCTGCCTTCCAAAGTCCGCGGATTTTCCCGCCGGATGGCGCGAATGCGAACCTCTGCACAAGCTGTTTCTGTGGCGAACTCTACGGCATCTCCGCCGGCCTTGCCCCGGTGCTACAATCATCGGAGGCGGAATCCAGCAATGCATCGTCGGCCTGGCTTATACACGCGTTGGTCGCAGGAAGTGCGGCGCCGCCGGTTCTTTCGCGCCGGGCAGCGCGTGGGGGTGGCGGTTTCGGGCGGTCCGGATTCGGTGTTGCTTCTGTACTTCATGGAAGCGCTGGCGCGCGAGATGGGACTCAAGCTGGGGGTTGTTCATTTCAACCATCGGTTGCGCGGTGCGGAATCTGAAGGCGACGAAGCTCTGGTGCGCGGCCTGGCCGAATCGCTCGGCGTGGATTACCTGCGTAGCGAAGCGGACGTGGGCCGCGAGGCGCGCGCGGGCCGCGGCAATCTCGAGGCGGTGGCACGCGCCTTGCGTTATCACTACTTCTTCTCGCTGGTTGACCAGGGCCGCCTGGATTGCGTGGCCACGGCGCACACCGCGAGCGACCAGGCGGAAACCGTGCTCATGCGCTTGTTGCGCGGCACGGGAGCGCGCGGCCTGGGCGGAATCTATCCAGTGTTCGAGGGCAAAGTCGTCCGGCCTTTCCTGAGCCTCACGCGCGACGAGGTGATGCGGGAAATTTCCGCGCGCGGACTCGCCTATCGGGTGGATTCTTCGAACCTCAACGTCCGGCTGCGGCGGAACAAAGTGCGCGCGGAGCTGCTGCCCCTGCTGGCCAAGCAGTACAACCCGGAAATCGTCTCGCTGCTCAACCAACTTGCGGAGCGCTCCCGCGATGACGAAGCCTGCCTTGAACGCCTGGCCCGCGACCGGGTGCATCCGTGGCGCCTGCGGGAGGGCAGGGAGGAGCGCATTCCCGTCCAGGCTCTCGTGGAATTCCCGCCTGCCGTGGCGCGCCGGGTTTTGCGGCAGATGCTGATGGCGGTTCGGGGTTCCCTGCACAGCCTGACCCACGCGCACATCGAAGCCTTGCGGGAATTTGCAGCCGAGGCACAGAGCGGCAAAGTCCTGACCTTGCCCAGTGGCACACTGGTTCGCAAGGAGTTTTCCTGGCTGGTGGTGTCGGCGCAGGGCGAAGAGCCTGCCCAGGGTGAGTTTTCCATTCCCGTGACCATTCCAGGTGAGACCTTGGTACGTGAGTTGGATTGCACCTTCCATTTCAAAATTCTTAGCCGCGAGGACGCCGGCAAGGGGTATAATTCCAATAAGCTCGAGGGACTTGACCCGCAAAAGCTGCGCGGAGAAATGGTTCTGCGCAACTGGCGGGCGGGGGATAGTTTGCATCCTTTGGGTAGCCGAGGGCCCCGCAAAATCAAAGAGCTTTTTCGTGAGAGGAAGATCCCGGAGGGTCGGCGGAAGGGTTGGCCCATTTTGCTCTGTGCCGGCGAAATCGTTTGGGTGAGAGGATTTCCACCCGGCAGGGAAGCGGCAGCGACAGACCAGACCCGGCAGGTGCTCATCGTGGAGGAGGAATCTTTGCGGCCGCCGCAGGCTGCTCGGAAGAAGTCGGAATGAAAAAACGTCCTGCAACCAAACACAAGAAGAGCCGTCCAACTACTCGTGCCAAAGGCGCTGGGGGGCGCCTCAGGATCGTGGTGAGCGAAAAGGACATTCGCAAGCGCGTGCGCGAAATGGCCCGCCAGATCAGCAAGGACTACGCCGGCAAGACCCTGCACGTGGTGGGGATCCTGGAGGATTGCTTCATTTTCATGGCGGATTTGGTGCGCGCCCTGACCATTCCTGTGGATTGCTCCTTCGTCCGCTCGCAGGTGCGGGACAGCGACGCCGGCACTCTGCACATGCGGGAGATTATGTTTATCCCCCCGGTGGAGGCGGCCGATAAGGAGTTGCTAATTGTGCAGGGCGTGCTTCAGTCGGGGGTTACGCTGGACCATTTGTGCCGAATGCTCCTGGCACAACGCCCCTCTTCCCTTCGCATCGCCACGCTGCTGGATAAAGCCGACGAGCGAAAGACTGATGTTCCGGTGGATTACGCGGGTTTCAAGCTTTCCGGTCGATTTATAGTCGGCTATGGACTGGGAGTTCGGGAGCAGTATCGCAATTTGCCTTTCCTCGCTAAGGTTGCATAATACTTAGGTGGCCTGAAGCGGAAGGAAGCGGGGAAGCATCTAACCAGACAGGGGTCAGGGCCCCGCGCAAGTCGGTCTGGGGGGTAGGAGGGCGGTCCGTGAATTCGGCGGTGAAGAACATCATATTCTGGGTCGTGATGGCAGTTACCGCTCTGTTGATTTGGGCGGTGGTGAAATCGAGCACGGGCGATAAGGTTCAGCCCCTGACTTTCACCGAGTTCATGACGGAAGTCTCGAAGGACGACGTCCGCGATGTAACCATAACCGGCAGCGACGTTTCGGGCACGTTGAAGAAGAACAACACGCGCTTTAGCAGCACTGTCCCCACGAATTATCCCGACCTTTACAAAGAACTCGAAGACAAGAACGTCAACACCACGATTAAGGACAGCTCCGGGTCGTCCTGGATGACCTGGCTCGCCAACGGACTTCCTCTGATCCTGATTTTGGCGATCTGGATCTTCATCATGCGGCAAATGCAGTCGGGGGGAAACAAGGCCTTGTCGTTCGGGAAGAGCCGTGCCCGCCTGCTTTCCACCCAGCAAAAGAAAGTGACATTCAAGGATGTCGCAGGTGTGGAAGAGGCCAAGGAAGAGTTGCAGGAGATTATTGAGTTCCTGCGGGAGCCGCAGAAATTCCAAAAGCTGGGAGGACGCATTCCCAAGGGTGTGCTGCTGGTGGGCCCACCGGGTACGGGCAAGACTTTGCTCGCACGCGCCATCGCCGGCGAGGCCAATGTTCCCTTCTTCTCCATCTCCGGCTCGGACTTTGTGGAGATGTTTGTAGGCGTGGGCGCTTCGCGCGTGCGCGACCTGTTCGAGCAGGGGAAGAAAAATGCTCCCTGCATCATCTTCATCGATGAAATCGACGCCGTGGGCCGGCATCGCGGCGCGGGCCTGGGCGGGGGACACGATGAGCGCGAGCAGACGCTCAATCAATTGCTCGTCGAGATGGATGGCTTCGAATCGAACGAAGGGGTCATTCTAATTGCCGCCACCAACCGGCCTGACGTGCTTGACCCCGCGCTTCTTCGCCCCGGACGCTTCGACCGCCGCGTGGTGGTGCCCCGACCGGACGTAGGCGGGCGGGAAGCCATCCTGAAAGTTCACACCAAGAAAATTCCGCTCGCCGAGGACGTGGATATTTCCGTGCTGGCGCGCGGGACGCCGGG